>CAZSUE010000259.1:0-6850 GCA_964609045.1 uncultured archaeon
CCTCGGTATCGAGGCAGTGGAGCGTGGAATAGGCGCCGCGGGCGTCGTCGACGATATTGGTGACGATGACGAGCTGCCCCGCGCTCACCCCCAAGGAACTCTTGAGCTCCGCACCGGCGTCGAATGTCCAGCACGGCTCGCCGTCGCGGTCGAATGCATGGACCGTCGTCTCCGCCGCAACGGCCACTGCCGCCATTGGGCCGTTTTGCCCCGTTGGTGCGGCGGTGGTGAGGATGGCGGGCGAGGAGGTCGTCGGACCGATGGCGCGCTGCCAGCGGATACTCCCGTTCGGCGCGAGCGCGGAGAGCCACCCCTCGCCGCGCTCGCCCATACTGGTGATGTAGATACGCACCGCTGACGGGGCGGGGTCGAAATGATCGACGGCCACCGCCGCAGTGGCGCGCACCTTCGTTCCGAGGTGGGTGCTCCAGCGGCGGGTCCCGTTTGCGAGTGTGAACGCGGAGAGGTTCCCGTCGTCCGCACCGATTAGCACGCATGTTTCTCCATCGTCTCCATTGGCGCGGCAGATGCTCGGCGACGAAAAATAGACCGGCGCACCGCATGCTGCGCGCCAGTCGAGGCTTCCGTTTGGGAAGAATGCGTAGAGCGCGCCGTCGCCGGCACCGACGATGATGCGGTCCGCGTAGGCGACGGCCGAGCCGGTGATGCCGGTGGCGGACGGATCGCTCGCGTAGGACCATTCGAGAACACCGGTATGCGCGTCGAAGCATCGGAAGGTACCGTCGGTGGAGCCGAGGTAGACGCGGTCGTGGGCGATGAGCGGCGTGGCGAGGTTATAGCTCTTCCCTCTATAGGAGGTGCGCCAGTACTCCTCGCCCGTTGCGGCGTCGACGCAGACGAGCGCGGGGTCGGTGAGCTTCTCGAAATGTCCCCAATCGTAGTTCCCGGCGGTGGCGATGTAGACGCGACCGTTGGCGACGGCGGTGGCGCCGTCGATATAGCCGTTTCCGAGGTCGCGCGACCATTGGAGTTCGGGCGTGAGCCGCGCGCCGCCGGCCACGGTGGCGTAACCGGTCCCGGCGGCGGTGCCGCGGAACTGTGGCCACGGATAGCGATGGTCCGGGGTGGGGAGCGGCGGTTGCAGGGGTTGTGAGCGCGCGTCTGTTGCGGCGTCGACGGCGGACCATGCGACGATGCCGCTTGCGGGCGGCGGCGCCTCTATCGAAAGCATGCCGAGCGAGCGCCACTGGCTGGCGGTGTGGTTCCATGCCCAGCATTGCCACTCCATCTCGGCTAAATGGCCCGGCGCTGTTGCGCGCTGGCGGGGAGGGAGTGCGGCCAATCGCAGCGCGGTGCCGCTGGCCCAGTAACATCGTCGCGGCGGGCTTAGTTGTGCGGCGAGCGCTTCGGTCACAGTTCGGAGCGTGAGCGGCGCGGTCGAATACTCGAGGATCGCCCAGCTCCATTCAAAATAGCCGTCCGGTGTGAAAAAGAGGCCTTCGAAGACGCGCTGCGTATTGGCCAGCGTGGATCGGGTCTGCGACGATGATCGTGCCGGGGTCGAGGGAACGGTATCTGGTGATTCGCCCAGCACGCCCACAGTTGGGAGGGTTGCACTGGGAAGCGCGAGAACGAGGATGAGGAGCAGGGCCATGGGCCAGTACCGATCCGGGCGTGGCCAGACGATCATGCCATATCCCTGGTTATTGACATGGCTACGCGCCTTCATCGTATCCGTTACCGCCTGCGGAAGTAGAGTATGGTGAAGATGACGACGAACCCGACGACCACCGCGATGGCAAAGAGAGTGATGGGGAGCCAGGGTCGGTAGACGAGATCGGGCTCCGGCTGCATCACCACCGTCAACGGGACGATGTCGCTGGGTGCGTCCTCGGCGGGGATGGTGACGGTACGCGTTTCCGGTTGGTACCCGCTCTTGACGATCTCGACCCGCGCCTCCTTTCCGCGCCATTCGGTCGGTGCGTCGACTTGCGCCAGCCCGAGCTCGTTCGTCTGCGCGCTCTCGCCGTCGCCGACCCCGGGGACGATCACCGTGACCGTGGCGTTGGGGAGCGGCTCCTCATGCTCGTCGAGGATGGGGCCGACGGCGAGAACGAATGTCGCCTCTTCTTCTCCTTTGGGGATACCGTCCTCGGGCGAGACCGCACTCCAGTGGTTCCCCGCGCGATCCACGGCGATCACCGCGATGTAGTAGCGCTGGTCCGGCACCAGTTGGTCGATGACGACGGTGGTACGGTTCGTCGCCGCGTCGATCACCATGCCGGGCGCCATCCCCGCGATAGTATCGAAGCGCGTGTCGCTGTAATAGACACGATATTCTGCGATATCGTTGGGCGGGGTATAGTCGTCCCAGCTCACCGTCAGCGCGTTGCCCACCGAATCTTCCCGGTCGCGGACGACGATGGGCACCTGCGGCGGCGCGAGCTGGTCGACGAGCCGCACCGGCGCGTTCAGCTCGGTGGTGGTATTGGCGCGCACGGTGATCGTATCGCTCTGCCAATATGAATAGAAGGCCCGCGTGATATTGAGCACGTAGGCACCGGGTTCCAACTGCGATGTGGTGAATGTGCCGTTGGCGTCGGTGTAGACGGTGTCGATGAGGGTCTCGTTGGCGAGGGTCTTCACCAGCGCACGGTCCACCCCCCAGCCGGTACTGTTATCGACCACGCGGCCGGTAATATTACCGCGGTTATCGTAGTTCTCCTCGACGAGCTGGCGGGTGGGGGGCGTCGCGTCCGTGGTCGCGGGCGCAACGCTTGGGAGCGCAACGAGGATGAGTGCGAGGAATGCGAGCGCCAGTATGAGGCATGACGCCCGAGCGGCGAGACCGATCGTGGCGCTGACTATGCGCCGTTCGCACCCCGGCTTGGATGGATCGTGTACGGTATCTCTCACATTGGTTCCCCCGATGTAAGCAGGACTGGCGTCGGTATCGAGCACCGGATCGCTACAAACTCTTTTCGTCTTTTCGTCACTGTTATACTCCTCTTCAATCTTCGTTTCCTTTCCTTTTTTTCCGTTCTTTTGTTCGAATTCCTATTATTCCCGCGCTCGTCGTCGATCCACAATGCTCATATTTGTCCGCTATTTTCACCTCGTTGTTCCGATCTCTCAATTGGGCGAACGCACAGCACCTCGATTTCTTATCCGGCTCCGTTCTCCCATATGTTAGTGACGCTTGACCAGTATGATCACGACGACGATCACTACGACGACGATGGCGATCGTGATCCCGACAAGCGTCAGTAGGAATAGTGGTAGTGACGCAAGGGACGATCCCGCCGACCCAGATCGTGGTTCCATGGCGCTGGGAGAGAGGGGCGCATAATGTTCCCCGTTCGAGGTAGTACTCAGGGTGTGGACCTGAGAGCGGGGTCGATAGCCGTCTTTCTCGAACGCCAACGTTACCGCGGTGCCGTCCCATGTGTGGGGGAGGTCGAATGAGCTGTAGCCCCGCGCGTCGGTGGTATTGGTATAGGACTCGTTTTCGAACGCGAGGGTGACTTTCACCGCTTCGAGCGGTTCTCCCTCCTCGTCGGTCACCGGCCCGATAACGATGGGAAGGATCACGGCGTTGGCAGTGGGTGTGACCGCGACCGAAGTCACCGCTGGGACGTAATTGCCTTCATGATCCACGGGGACCACCGCGATATGGTAGGTGCGATCCATTTCCAGTCCCGTGACGGTGGTGCTGTTTACGCGTGCGGGAAGCGTTTTCGTCGCGTTCAGCGCCGCAATAGATGTGATCGGGTCAACGCTGAGATAGACCGCATAATGATCGATATCGAGGGGTGCCTTATAGCCGTGCCAGTGAACGGTGACGCGATCGCCGTCGGAACTCTCTTCACTACCGAGCGTGGCCTCGATCGGTGCCGGTGGGATACGGTCGCCCAGGGCGACGGGCGCTGCGAGGGTCGTGGTCTCGCCTTCAATGACGGTGACCGCCGCGCTCCTCTGCGCGCCGTAGTTCTCGGCGGAGCAGTTGAGGAAGTAGTCCCCCGGCGGCAGTGCTTCTGCAAAAAACGCGCCGGTCGCGTTGGTGGTCGTACTCGATACGAGGGTGGCGTTCTGATAGATACGAACGGTGGCGTTTGCGAGCGCAACACCGGTATCGCCATCGACAACCCGCCCCGTTATGGCGCCATTCATCGGCTCCGGCCGGGGTTCGGGATTCTTGAGCAGCGGCGTGGGCCGCGGTGTCTCACCCCACGCGCCGTAGAGGAGCGCGATGGCGAGGGTGTCGGCGGTGATATTGTAGCTCGATACGCCCACCGACGCAACCTCCCACGCCTCCGCGGTCTCGTTCCATACCAGGAAATTCCAGAACTCGGACCAGTCCGCGGCGTTGGCGGTGCCGTTGATGCTATCGACGAATATCCCCATTTCGCTCTCGGTGGCGTTCAGCTCGAACCCGAGCTGTGCACAGCCCGCTTCCAATGCGTGGTACGCTGTATGACCGCTGGCAGCGTTGAGGGTGACATCCTCCCAGTGCCAGTGGACGCCGTCGCCGATATCGACGAGGATGTCGGCGGCAACCAGCGTGGGATCATCATCGAGCGGGGTCGGTACCGGCGGCGCGTCGCCCCAGCTATCATAGTGCCATGCGATGATGTCACCGGGAGCAAGCTCGTATGCGCCCGCGCCAACAGACGCGGTCTCCCACGCCTCCGCGGTCTCGTTCCATACCAGGAAATTCCAGAACTCGGACCAGTCCGCGGCGTTTTCGAGCGCGCCGATCTGTGTGACCATGGGGCCATATGGATAGGATTCGTATTCGAATGCCAGCCCGAGCGCGGTGGTGGCATCGACGGTGGCGTTGAACGCGGTGGCGTTGGGAATCGCAGGAATGAGATCGGTATGCCAGTGATAGGAGCCGTTGCCGAGATCGATGAGGAGCGTATAGTTCCCCGCGTCGCCGCGGTCGGCGGGTCGTTCCTCCATGGTGAGTGGCGCGTCGCGCGGCGCGGCGGTCGTTGTAGTAAAAAGCGGTGCAAATACTGTTAGGAACAGTGTGAGGATGAGTACAAGGGTCACGGCAGCGGATATACGAGCTCTGAGGCGGTTCATCGGTATCTCTCCATTCGGCAGACGTAGTTTATATATTGGATGGATTATCCAACCAATAGCATGGGTGGAGCGCGTGCAATGTTTATCAATGTTTGGGGGGTCGCTCGGCCCGTTGGTGCCCGTTGGAATAGTGCGAACGATGGCGAGCGGCTCCTTCCGCGACGCGGCCGACTATAAGGTTTTTTCGGGCAAATAATATATAGAAGGGCGCTGCACAGCGGGATTGGAGACGATGAAGAGCCTAACCGGCCCGACGCCTCACTGCGATCATGAGCGATCGTCGCGTAATGCGTCGACCTGGTCTACGTACGCCTCGATATCGAACTTCCGCCGCAGCCCGTTATCGTTCATGTAGCGTACCTTGCCGTAGACGGGGCGCTCTTTCCAGGCGCGATCGTGCTTGCCGAAGCACCATGCCACGCCGGTATAGCTATTGGGGTCGCGCCCGTCGAGCTCGTAGCGGTCGTTGAGCTCAACGGCGATCTCATACGCGCGCTCCGGGCGATCGGTCCATTCCAATATCTTCTTGCCCCAGTACATCCGCATATACCCGTGCATCTTCCCGGTGAGCCGCATCTCGTCCTGCGCGGCGTTCCAGTACGGGTCGTGCGTCTGCGCCTCCTCGAACTCCTCGAGGCTGTAGACATACTCGCGCCAGTCCTTCGCATGCTTGGTGAGCGTCTTCGTCGGCCAGTTGGGGAGCGATCCGAAGCGCATATAGTCGGCGTTGTAGAAAACGAAGTTCATGCTCAGCTCGCGGCGCACGATCAGCTCCTCGATGTACGACTCGTTGCCCGCGCTGCCGGTGGCGATGGCGCGGCGCGCGATGGTGAGCGGCGAGATCTGGCCGAAGTGGAGATAGGGGCTCATATGCGAGACGCAATCCTTCGACGGATCGTTCTTGCAGTCCGGGTAGCGGTCCAGTTTATTGGTGAGGAACGCGTCGAGCCGCGCGATCGCCCGGGAAGTCCCGCCGGTGAACTGCGGGCTGGGCGGTACGCGCCGGTCGATATCCATCCTGTCGAGGAGCTCCTCGGGCGCATCGAGGTTGGGGGCGAGCGTGGGTGCGAGGTCGTACTCCAGCGAGGAGCGATCGGGGTCGGATGGGTCTAATGGGACGAGGAACCGATCCAGCTCTCGGTGCAGCTTGGGGCGGAATGTTCCGGCGGTGTACTCCTCCTTGGGCGACGCGGTCTCCACCGGCACCACGACATCGGTCTCGACCTCGACCAGCGGGCATTGGACCTCCTCTGCAAGCGTTTCGCGCCACTGGCGCTGGTGCGTCAGGTAGCCACGGTCGCAGACGACGATCGCGGCGTCCTCGGCCAGATCGCGTACCGCCTGCGTCGGGTCGGGGTTGCTGCGGCGGAGTGCGAAGGCGATCCCGCGTTCGTTCAGCGCGTCGCGGACCTCGCGCAGCCCCTCGAGCATGAACCGATAGTGGCGCAGGTTCGCATCGGGGTAGCGGTCGGTGAGTGCGAAGACGACGATGAGCGGTGTCGAAAGCGCGTTGGCGCGACGCACCGCGTACTCCAGCGCATGGTTGTCGAGCGTGCGCTGCGAGGCTTGCATCCAATACAAGATAAAATCGCCATGTGGATCGGTGTCGGATTCGCTGGGCGGTGTGAGATGGCGGATGCGCTCGGCGTGGATCATACCCACTCATGAAGCAGGGCGGTATAATAAGGTGGCGTTTGTTATGCGCCATGCTGAGGCTGCTCCAGAGGTGCCGGGGCTCCTGTTCGCCGTTCCCGACTTGGCTCAGCAAGAGCGCAGGCGCCGACGCAGCTCTAGAAGCGCT
>CAZSUE010000260.1:0-6828 GCA_964609045.1 uncultured archaeon
GACGAGGAGCCGGAGGATGACGATGAGGATGATGGCGGCGGAGAAGACGATGAGAGATGAGACCGCAGCGGGTGGCGAAACCGTTGATAACGACGATAACGACGGCGTAAATTGACCAAATCTCGGACCTACGCGCGTACCATCGCTCCTCCATTGCCACGAGAACGAATTATCGACGCGACCGGACCACCCCAGTAACTGATCGCAGTCGGAGCTGAGATTTGAGATCTGAGATATGTGAGCTGAGATCACAATCTAAATATGCCGAGCATAAAACATAGAGGCTCATTCCATTCAAAGGGCCGAGTATATATGTTTTCGCCAAAAGATGTATCAACTAGGTGCTCTACCTGGAATGAGCCATATATGGCGCGCATGAGAGTACAGAATTAACATAATTACGAAAGAACCGAAGCGCCACTCTGCCACTTTTCTCGATCGGTGATCGACGCGATAAATAATCGGTCGCTCCAACGCGCTGTTTGGCTCCAGCCCGACGAGAACCGCCCCTCTGTTTCAACATCTCGTCACACACCACGCCCCCTATGGAGGAGAGGGTAGTACAGTCCACGGGTATTGTACACGGCGGGACGATAGCTTTTTATCAGGACATGGAGGTGTCGCCGCATGAGCCCGAATTGGGTGACGGTCGTCGGGTTCCTCGCCGGGATATGCACCACTGCAGCATTCCTTCCGCAGGCGATCCGGACGATCACGACCAAGAAAACGCGCGATATCTCACTGCTCATGTACGTAATCTTTCTAGCAGGCCTCGCCATGTGGTTCGGATACGGACTGCTCCGTCGCGACCTCCCGGTCGTCCTCGCCAACGGCGTCACGCTCGGATTCGCCGGCCTGATCCTCAGTTATAAGATCAAGTATAAATGAAGCATAAATGAAGCATAAATGAAGCGCGCGAACCGGTCAGGTCCCGTCTTCATCGAGAATACGGTCGGCCGCAGCCACTGACGCAGCGATATCGGGCGTATACCCCGCGCTCTTGGTCACGCGATCGAACTGCATCTTGGCGATGACCGATTTGCCGACCACGCGCACGAGACGGTCCATCCCCTTCTCCACGAGCAGTTTGGCGGCGCGCTTGATCCCCTCGCCCGCCTCGGGCGAACTCGGTTTGAAATCGCGGATGTCGTTGACCACGTCGAACCCATCTTCGAGCTGTTCTACCGCATCGAGCCCCTCGACGATGGCCTCCTCGATCTCTTCCACCGTGAATATACCGTTGAAAGCAAGGTAGAGCCGGTTCTTGGTCCTATCGACTCGGAAATCAAAAGTGCCCATAATTTTCACCACCAACCCATAACCTAATCAAATATTAAGAGTTTCTGCCCATGAGCTGACGCTGCTTCGACCGAACAGAACGGCACGAACAGCCATTAGCTCGAGGCAGGTCCAGACCCCCCAATGCACTCCATGGCGGTGGGCGAACCACGGGTCTGCCAAGCCAGAACGGGGCGAGAGTAAAACGACCACCAGGACGGTACGACGATGTGGCCACAGCGTTAGACACATAAACGAGCAGCACGATAATAGAAGAGTAAGGCTCGTTCCCACCTGCGTTCCCCGCTGGCGTGGCGACGAGATCTGCACGAGGTGACGAAACAATGGCTCAACCCTATGACCTTCCCGGCATGCGCATGGGTGTTCGAAAGGTAGCTGACGATTCACCCGCCGATCGGTCCGGAGTCGTGGGGCTCGTCGGTGTGGTCGAACAGCTCCCCCGCAACCCGATGACCGTCCATTCGTTCCGCGAGTTCTATGAGCACTGTGGCGAAGCGTCGAGGTTCACCATCCCCGAAGCCGAGCAGCTCTTCCTCAACGGCGCGGCCAGCGTGATCCTCGCCGGCGTCAAGGGCGGCGAGCGTGCGCGATTAACGACGCCGTTCATCACGCTCGAGGCGAAGGCGCCGGGGCGCTGGGGCGACGCCATCGCCGTCGAGATCAAACCGAAGCCCGCGCCCGAGATCGCGCCGTCCATTCTCCTCGTCGACCTTTTCGTCTCCTATCTCGGCGGGTCGCATCTCGAGACCCATACCGACCTCCGTATCGTGCCGGAAGATCCATCCGGATTGGATGAGGAGCTCACCACCCTCCCAGGTCGCGACCTCGTCTCGACGGTGAACCGCGAATCGAGCGTGGTCACTGTGGAGGAGGCGGCGAAGGCGGAGCAGTTCTGCGGCACCTTCATGGCGCAAGATGACGCAGAGCAGTTCCAGCGGAGGCTCAGCGGCGGGGCATGGCCGTCGGTGGATAAGTATATCGCCGCGCTCCAGCATCTGGAACGGAGCGAGGGCGTCGATGTGGTCACCGTCTCGATCCCACCCTCCTTCTACGGCGCGCCGGGCCGCGACGATGCGAGTAAGCTCCACGACGCGCTCCTCGAGCATGTGGGCAAGACCTCGCGCCGTGCGCAACCGCGACTGGCCGTCGGCACCATGAGCCCGCACACCGACACGCCGGTGGACGATGCGACCCGGCGCGCGCGGCGCATCGCGCACGATCGGTTCATCCTCGCCGCGCCATGGGGCGTCCACGGTGCCGTGGCCGGGCTCCTCGCCAGTAGCTCACCGCACGAATCGCCCACGAGGAAACCGCTGCGCGGCGTCGACCGCGTCTCGCACGAATTCTCGCGCAGCGACCGTCAGCGGCTGGTCCAGAACGGCGTGCTCGTGGTGGCGGTCTCGCCGAATCCGGGTGCGTTCATCGAAAAGGGCGTCTCCACCAGCGGCGAGCGGCTGGGCGCCACGCGTATCGCCGATCAGGTGCTCCAGGGCGCGTCGTCCGTTGCAGAACGGTTCGTTGGATCCCCTTACTCGCGCTCCATCGTGATGGCGATCGAGGCGGCCGTGCACGACTACCTCCACGGGCTCGAAAAGCGCGGAACACTGACTGCGCGCGAGGGCTCACCCGCATACAAAGTGCATGCCTACAGCTCCGACAGCGACTATGAAAAGGGTATCGTGCGCCTCGATATCGCGATCAGACCGGTACGCGCCATCGAGTATATCTACGGGAGCATCGTGGTCCAGACATGATAGCACTACATCCAAAACTCTACTCGAGTTTGAGTTGGGATCCGTTCTCACAGCCGGCGCAACGGCACACTAACAGGACTCGCACACGCTTTGATCCGACGCGACCTGGCCCGACCCGACCCGACCCGGCTCTGGCTGTTGCCCGCTCTTAGCACTCAGGTATTTTCGCACTGAGCCAGTGCATAATCCTTCAGCACCCATTTCTGGTTCTTCAATATGATGCGGTCGCTACGCTTGAGGACATTCCGGATCTCCTTGACACCGGCGTCCTTCTGATCGATGAGGATCGATTTTATCACTTTCGGCGATGAGACGCCCGACGGGAAGGTACGGAGGTGGTAGATGATCTCTCGCTCAAGTGCGGGGTCGATGGTCACCGATCGACGCGGTGGCAGCTGCGACGCGCGTTGCGATGCCGCGGCAGCGGTAGTGGCAGCCATAGTGGCAGCGGTAGTACGTCCATGATGGGCCGCCGGTCGGGCCGCGGTCGTCTCCTCTTTTTCGCGCGAAGCGGGTTCGTCACAAAGATACGGCCCGATCTCCTCGTCGACCACCGATTGGTCCCTGAAGCATTTCGCGATCGGGTTGCCACGATCCTTCTTGACCCAGCCGCGGACCCGTTCCTTGTCCTCGTCGAGCTTGGCGCTGACCTCGGCGGTCGAATGATCATATACATCGTGCAGCTCCTTGGCGAGATTGTACGTGATATGTTCCTCGGTCAACACTTGCTCGAGGTTCCTAAACTCAGTGGCGAGGTACGCTTCGTCGAGGAGCTGGTCGAACGCGTCGGTGGGTTGGCGCCGACCGTCGATCCAGTAAGTGACCGTCCGTTCCGAGAGCGACGGTGTGGCGCGGACATGCTGCTGCAGGATGCGAACGATGGTCCGACCGCCGACTCGATGTGGGCCCAATTTCGAGCGTACTTCATCCGCGATGCGGCGCGCAAGGAAATACGGGAGGTTCTCCTCGGTATTTTCACGCCGCAATCGGCTGAGGAGTCGGCGCGCCTTGTTGTCGATATAGTGCCGATCCACGATGAACTCCTTGGCCTCGATAGGTGATGCACCGTGCTTCCAGGAGATGACGGTCCGATGCGGGATGTCGAGCGTGCGGCTGATATACGAACTCGGGAGATCCAGCGTCAATAACCGTAGCGCAAGAAAATAGGGGAGGTTCCGTTTCGTCACCCGTTTCCGGATGCGCTTCAAAAGCTGCTGCACCAACCGCATCTTGGGGTCGTATTCCGCCAGTGGATGGTCCTTCCCCAGCTGCATCCAGCTCTGGACCAATCCGCGCGGTCGGTCGAGGTATTTCGCGGCGAGATTGGCTCCAAATTGATATTTCTCTAGTAACAATGCCACGCGGTACTGTGCGATGAGGAGGTCGTTCACCTTATACTTCATACCGGATCATTCCTACAAGTATCAAGTGCCAGTCCCTTGGGTCAACTGGTCGCTACTGCAAGAATGAGTCAATGTCGGTATATACTATAGGCCGTCACCTGACGGAGTAACAATCGATATTGTAGCCAGCTCCAACGCGCGTCCTGCGTCCCCACCCAGTCGGGCCGCCGCCATTTTCTTCCTTTTGTTCCTTCGACCCGTTCACTCATCCGGGGAGACGAACGCGTCGACGCGATACTCGGCCTCATCTGCACGGGCGAGAAGACGCATGGCGGCCTCGTGCAGCGTTGTCACATACTCGACCCGCTCTTCTCCTGACAAGAGTGCCGCTTCGGTCACGAGGGTGATGGCAAACGCCCACCAGACCAGCTCATCGAACGACTCTTTATTGAACCAGAGAACCTCGTCGTAGCGGTTCACACCGAGATATTGTTTCGCAAGCTCGTCCTCGAACAACCCCGGCGGCGGTGCGGTCGCGTCCAATCGATGAACGAAAAAGCGGGTCGCGAGTTCGACCCAGTGCGCATCGGACCGCGCCACGCCAACCTCGGCCCCGAGGTCGACGAACACGCGTTCGAGGTACCGCACCAACGACCACTCATCGAACAGCTCGCGCAATACCGATCGGTCCTCCGGCCCGCGCGCCACACTATCCACCGCGTCGAGGATGATGGCGGCATAGAGTACGCGAAAGACGGGCAGGTCCGGTGCGGCGACGCGCGAAAGATGCGTTTCGAGATACTCATGCACCGCTTTGCTCACCGCGAGCGCGCCGATATCGCTCACTAATGTGCAAAGGAACCTCAATTGCTCAACCGCCCCCGCGACGGTCGAACCATCGCCGTGGCTCGCGTCTCGGTCATCGTCATCGTTCTCGTCATCGTCCTTGGCAGTGGTGAGCCCGAAAAGGTCGACGGTGGCGTCGACGGCCGCGCCGAGATGGTGTTCGAACGCTGCGCGCGGTGCAAGCGGCGGTTCCTCGACCTCCGTTCCTGTGTCAATATCAGTATCTCTATCAATACCAGCACCAACAGCAGTATCAACAGCAGTATCAATATCAGCATCTCGATATGTGTCCGCATCAATGCCAATATCTGTCGTTGTATCAGTATCGGCGTTCGACCCTGCACGGACACTGGCACGGGCACTAACACTGGTACTGGTACTGGCCCCTTCCAATAATGCCGCTTCTCCACCCCTATCGAGGTCGGCGGAGAGGAGCGAATGGAGCAGTTCCGGGTCGAACAGCGCCCCGAGCGGTGCGAGGAACGGCGTGAGATAGCGCTCCTGCGCCGCGGCGGCGATGTCCCATTCACCGCGTCCGTCAAGCGCGTCGCATATC
Organism: uncultured archaeon; assembly: GCA_964609045.1. Lineage (GTDB taxonomy): Archaea > Thermoplasmatota > Penumbrarchaeia > CAZSUE01 > CAZSUE01 > CAZSUE01. The sequence goes on from CAZSUE010000260.1 coordinate 5,799, forward strand.
TGTGCATACATCCCGTTCGCTGCGTCCTCGACCTCATGAAATTCCATAAAGACATGGTACTTGAACGCACCCAGCTCCACATAGAGCCCCTCATCGTCGAGCGTGGTGGTGCGACGGATATATTCGAGACCGGTGGTACGATCGAAGAAGATGAGGAACCGATCGTCGGCAACGCTCAGTTCGAGCGCGTCGACGAGGCTGCGCTGGACGGTCCGTTTCTCATCGCCGTCGAATACCACCCGCTCCGTGGAACTCTTGACCCATCCGCGGGCGGTCTCGTATTTATTGTTGTAGACGACGAGCGCGCGCGCGCCGTGGGCCATGTTCGAGTATGCGAAGACATTCTCGTTGACCCAGCCCTCCGGTGCGAAGAAATCGTAGAGATAGAACCGCTCCGCATCGGAAAAGAGATAGCGCTTGCGCATGAGCGGGAAGACCTCGGCCTCGTGGCGCCGGACGAGGTCGGTATCGGGCGCCTCGTCCCAATACGCGCGTCGGTACTCCATGCCGTATTTTTCGGTGTAGCCTTCGATCTGGCCGTGGGCGAACATCGGCAGCCCAGGCATGGTCACCATCATGATAGAGCACCCGATGTACTTGTCGCCCTTCCCGAACTGCGCCACGGCGGTCTCCTCGTCGGGGTTGGAGAGGAAATTGACGAACCGCTTGAGGATGCGCGGGTCGAACTCCAGTATATTCTTGACCACCTGGCGATACTTTGCATTGTCCTCCATCTTAAGCATGTTCATAAACGCGCTGTTGTAGACGCGATGCATGCCGAGCGTGCGGACGAAGTACCCTTCCATGAGCCAGAACGCCTCGGCGAGGAGGAGTGTATCCGGCACCTCCTCGCCCACGCGCTCCACCACCTCGCGCCAGAACTCGCGCGGGAAGAGTTCGTTGAACGCGCCTCGGCTCATGCCGCGCTCCGCCCGCGACGGGATATCGCCGCCGCTGCCCGGCGCGGGGTGCCAGAGTCGTTGAAAATGTTTCTTGGTGAGCGTCATGGCGGCGTCGAACCGTATGATAG
>CAZSUE010000261.1:0-6820 GCA_964609045.1 uncultured archaeon
GGAGGGAAAAAAGAGGGAGAAGTGAGAGAAAGGGAATGAGGAGGGAGTAGAGCGGAATATGTCGTTTGATGCGGGTGAGGGGCGAGTGGGCAATGGGAAACGGGTGGCGTTCCAGCAGCCATTCCTTTTTGTCAACATCGGACTACGGTGTTTTGTCGCGCAGATCGATCGCTTTCACGGCACGATATTCTCAACCATATAGTATTGCCATAGTATAGTTAGTCCCTGGCTATATAGGGTGCCCGTTCTCGAGTTAACGATCGGAGGGCGGTGTGGAGGGACCAGTTCTCCAATCCCCAGACGCCAGTCCTCAGTCCTCAGTCCCTTCCCGTCCTATATGTCTGGATTGACCATTGCGCCGAGGCCGGGCACCGGCCCCAGTTCGGCGATGGTGGAATCCAATTCGGACAATGCTGCCGCATACGCGTCGGCATCGCCCTCTTCGATCCATTCCAATGTCAACCGGCGTTTGTCGATGCCATATTGGGTCAGGAGTCGCTTCGCCATCTTGACGCGGCGCCGGGTACGGTAGTTCCCGCCCTCATAATGGCAGGTCTTGGGCGGTCCAGCGGTGACGAGTATCCCATCGAAACCCTTCGCAAAGGCGTAGAGGATGAACTCGGGATCGATGCGCCCGGAGCACATCAAACGCAACGGTGCGCAGCTTGCGGGCAGCTCCAACGCCTGCGCCGCGGCCGCCTCCGCGGCGGGATAGGAGCACCAGTTACAGGTGAACACGAGAATGTTGCGTTCGCTCACACCGTTCTTGCGCGCCGCGTCGATCATGGCGTAGAGCTGATCGTTCTCAAAGCCGCCGCGCTGGTCGAGGGCACCGGACGGGCAGGCCGCCACACAGAGTCCGCATTCCTGACAGCTGTCGGGAATGAGCTCTGCATGGCGCCCTGGCCCAGTGGCGTCGTCGACGATGGCGATGGCATCGTACTGGCAGACGGAATAGCAGATCATGCACCCGTCGCAGAGCGACTCGTTGACCTCGACGATATGGCTAAAGCGGCCAAAGGGACGCCCCTTCGCGACCTTCGCCACCGCCATTGCGAGGAGTCGCTTCGCCGCCGCCGTGGCGGTCGGCGGGTCCTTTTGGACGCGCGCGGCGCCGTTGACGATATCGGCAACCGCGGTGAGCGAGGGGTCGAGTTCCACCTCCGCTGCGGCTGCTGCGACGATGGGGGACAGTTCACGTGGCGAGCCCGCGGCGAGCACGATACGATCGATATCATGCTCCGCGATCGCTTTTTCGAGGGCGGCGATGAACGCCTTTTTGAGGTCGGCGACGAGCGTGACGGTGGCCACCGTATCCAGCTTGGTGGCGAAGGCGGTGATATCGTTGAGGTCGAGATCGAGATCGACCATGGCCGCGTCCTCGACTTCGCCCTCGTAGATGAACACGCCGATACGCGGTTGCGTGGGTGCTGATGCTTCTGCAGCTTCTTCTGCAGCTTCTTCCGCGCCCAATAATGGATGCCCTGTACTCGTCATGTGCCACACGATCCGTTCTCGATGATACGATCCGGTATCTTGCTACCAATAGCCTCAGAAATTCTTGACCTTCTTGTAAATGCTCCCATCGGGTCGATGGATATTGGCCTCGAAGGGCATCTTGCCCATTGCGTGCGTCGCACATGAGAAGCAAGGGTCGTAGGCGCGAAAGACCATCTCGACCATATTGAGGAGCCCCGGGCTGACCTCCCAATTCTTGATCATGCCCTTGGCCACCTTCTTCGTGCCGTAGCAGATCGCGGCGTTGTTGTTGCCGGTGGCGACGATGAGGTTCAATTTCTTCGTCATCGCGTTCTCGTCCACCTCGTAATGATGGATGAGCGTGCCGCGTGGGGCTTCCACCACACCGATGCCGGTGTTCTCTTCTTCCAATGGCGGGAGTTGGGTGCGGAGATCGGTGCTGGTGATCTCCTCGTCCTCGGTGAGCTCGACGACGCGCTCGGCCGCATGGAGCAGCTCGATGAGCCGGCACCAGTGGTTCGCCAGCGTGAAATGCACCGGCGGTTCGACGCCGAGGTCGGTGACGGTCTCGAGCATCTGCTCGTACCGATCCTGCGCTTCGGGCGTGGTGAACCCGGTGGAGACATTTGCGCGCGCGAGCGGCGCGACACGGTGCATGCCATGCCCTTCGCCGGACTGGAACCCTTCCTCCTCGTCGTAGGGGAATCCGAGCTTCTTGAGGTAGGGGAACTTGAGGTAGGTCCATGGCATGACGGCCTCGCGGATATGATCGAGATAGTCCTCGGGCGCGAACTTGGCGAACTCCTTTCCGTTGGGATCGACGATGCGGATATCGCCGTCGTAGAAATTGACCTTGTTGTTCTCGTCCACCATGCCCATGTAATAGGTCTCGTGATGGTAGAGGTCTGGGTTCGTGATAATATTGAGATAGTCCTCGTTCTTGAGCACGATGTCGGTGAAGATCGTATCGATCCCGAGCTTGCCGAACTCGACGAGCTCCTCGCCCCAGCCGTGGATCTTTTCTCGCTCCTCTTCGGTGATCGGCCGCGACATCCCGCCGGGGAGCCCGCAGACCGGATGCGTCGCTTTCCCGCCGATGATCTCTTGGATACGCTGCGCGTGCCCGCGGTTCTTGATCACCGCCCCGCCGATGTCGGGGCCTACGGCGTCGACGACGCCGATCACATTGCGTACCGTGGCGTCGGCGGCGGGCCCGAGTACGAAATCCGGTGCCGCAAGCGCATAGAAATGCGCCGCATGGCTATGGACGTAATGCGCGGAGTAGAAGAGTTCGCGCAGCTTCTTCGCCGCGGGGGTAGGCTCGACGCCCCAGACCGAGTCGAGCGCCTTGGTCGATGCCATATGATGCGCGCCGGGGCAGACGCCGCAGAGCCGCACGGTGAGCCGGTTGAGCTCTTCGGCCGGCCGGCCCCTACAGAACTGTTCGAACCCACGGAGCTCGGGTATCTGGAAATAGGCGTTGCGCACATTGCCGTCGTCGTTGAGAAAGATCTCGATCTTGCCGTGCCCTTCGAGACGCGTGATCGGGTCGATGGTGATCTGCTTCGATTCGGTCTTTTGCGTTTCGTCCCAGATCGCTGGCTCGGCCATTTATACTCCTCCTTTCTCCTTGACGACACGATTGATCAGCGATTTGGGTAGCGTGAAACGATAGAAAGTCCCAAGCGGGTCGACGATCTGCTCCATCAGCTCCTCGATCTCCTCTTCCGACTTCGCGCTCTCGTTCTCGTCGAACGCGAGGATCGACGAGATCGCGGAAAGCATGGATCCGCCTTGGTCCTGGACCGCCTTGGTCGGGCCCATACAGCCGCGGCAGGGCATGTTCGCGTCGATGCATTTTGCCTCGCATCCGGCGCGTGTGGCGGGTCCCACACAGATGATCCCTTGCTCGAGGAGGCACTTGTCCGGGTCGGGCGTGATCTCGTGCACGCGGTAGATGCGCTCGATATTGAGCTTGCCAGTCTTCTCGCGCGGGCACTCGTCGCAGAGCGTCTTCTCTTCTGCGATGACCGTGCCCTTGGGCGGGAGCGGCACGCCTTCGTTCACATGCGCGGCGACGACATCGAGGAACTTGCCGACGAGGTCGCGGGTGGGCGGACAGCCGGGCATGTAATAATCGACATCGACGACATCGTCGAGCGTGACGGTGGTATTGAGCAGCTCGGGGAGCGTCACCTCGCCCTCGGGCACCTTCGTGGTGGGCTGCGGGGTGATGAACTCCTCGTTCTCCGTGGACGGCGTGTCGTCGAAAACGGTCTTGAAGATGTCCTCGGTGATGGTGACATTTGCGAGGCCGATGATACCACCGTGCGTGGAGCATGACCCGAACGCCACCATGATCTGCGATTTCTGACGCAATAGCTTCGCGAGATGGAGGTTCTCCGTATTGCGGATCGAGCCGTTGAAGAAGCATGCGGTGATGCTGTCGTCCTCGAGCGCTTCGAGATCTTTCAGTTTGTGGTCGATCGCAATGGGCCAGAAAACGATATTGGCCATGGCTGCGACCTCGAGGATGCGTTCGTCGATGTCGAGGATGGCAACATCGCAGCCGCCGCAGCAACCTGCCCAGTACAGTGCAATATCAATCTTGTCTGGCATATTAGTTCTCTCCTTCGCTTAGAGGGCTCGGCCCCAGCTCTTTGATCCGGTCTACAAATCCCTTGATCGTCTCCTGGAACTTCTGGCCTTCGCCGGCCGAGATCCATTCGAGCCCGAGCCGGTCCTTGTTCAGCCCGTACTGTTTGAGCATCATGCGTAGGAGCGCGATCCTGCGCCGCGTGCGGTAGTTCCCGCCGATATAATGACAATCCGCGGGGTGGCACCCTGCGACGAGGATGCCGTCGGCACCCTTGGCGAAGGCGTGGAGAATGAACTCAGGGTCCACGCGCCCGGAACACATGGTCCTGATCACGCGGAACTCGGTGGGCATCTGCAGCCGGGAAACCCCTGCGAGGTCCGCGCCGGCATAGGAACACCAGTTACAGCAAAAGACGAGGATCTTCGGATCGAACTCCTCTTCCGTTTCGGTCATCTGTTCGTTTGACATGGTCATCGCCTCGGCGCTCATTGTTCCCACACCTCCAGTGCGGCATCGATCATCGCATAGAGTTGATCGTCCTTGTATCCGCGCTGCTCCATGGCGCCGGACGGACATGCGGCGACACATGCGCCACAGCCCTTACAGAGCCCTTCGTTGACCTTGGCGAGCAGCTTCTCGGGGTCGGACGGGTCCTCGACGATCTCGATGGCCTTGTACTCGCAAATCGGCTCGCAGATGCCGCATCCGTCGCAGAGGTCCTCGTTGACCATGGCGATGATGCCTTCCGAATCGAGCACGCCCTTGGAGAGGATGGTCACCGCGCGCGCCGCCGCACCGCTGGCTTGCGCCATGGCCTCGTCGATATACTTCGGCGAGTGCGCGGTGCCGGCGAGGAAGACGCCCTCGGTGGCGAAGTCCACCGGTCGCAGCTTCATGTGCGCTTCTAAAAAGAATCCGTCCTTGCTCAACGGGATCTTGAGCATCTGCATGATCTTCTCGTTATCCGGTTGCGGGAGGATCGCGGCGGAGAGGACGAGCCAATCCGCATCGAGGGTGATATCCTCGTCGAGGACATCGTCGTGGAGCGTGACCTGGAGGTCTCGGGTGACCTCTGGCATGTTATCATCGTCGTACCGGATGATCTTGAGCCCCTCTTCGAGTGCATCTGAGTAGAAGTCCTCGCGGAAGCCGTAGGTGCGGATATCGCGGTTGAGGATATAGACATCGGCATCCGGGTTCAGCTCCTTGAGCTTCAGCGTGTTCTTGACCGCGTCACCGCAGCATACGCGCGAGCAGTAGGGTCGCTCGTCGTTGCGACAGCCAACGCACTGGATCATGACGATGTTCCCTTCGAGCGCTTCGCCTTTGGCGAGCAGCTGTTCCAGCTCGCTCTGGGTGATCACTTTCGGGTTCTTTCCGTAATGGTACTCGGTGGGGGTGTACTCCACACCGCCGTTGGCGACGATCACGATGCCGTGTTCGAAGCTGCGTTCGGTCCCGTCAGCCTCTTCGACAGTGGTCTCGAAGTTGCCGATATAGCCTTCGATATTTTGGATCTCGACGCCCTTGTGGACGGTGATATTGTCGTGGCCTTCCACTGCGACGACGGTCTCGCGCAGGAGCTGTTGCGGGTCCTCGTCGCCGAGGATATAATGGATCTTGCGGAGGTAGCCTCCGAGCTCGTCCTCGCGTTCGACGATGTGGACATGATAGTCCTGGTCGGCGAGGTCGATCGCCGCGGTCATCCCGGCGATACCGCCGCCGATGACGAGGGCGGATGGCTCGATCTCGATCTCGGCCTTGGCGAGCGGCTCGATGAGCCGTGCCTTGGCAACGGCCATGCGCACGAGGTCCTTCGCCTTCTCCGTGGCTTTCTCCGGTTCGTGCATATGGATCCATGAGCATTGATCGCGGATGTTGGCCATCTCGAAGAGGTACGGGTTGAGCCCGGCCTCCCGAAGGGTGTCCTGGAAGAGCGGCTCGTGGGTCCGCGGCGTACATGAGGCGACGATGACGCGGTTGAGGTCGTGTTCCTCGATCTTTTCGCGGATCCGGTCCTGCGTATCCTGCGAACAGGTGTAGAGATTCCGTTCCGTATAGGTGACGCTGGGGAGCGTATCCGCATATTCCACGACGGATGGGACGTCGACGACGCCGCCGATATTGATCCCGCAGTGGCAGATGAATACGCCGATGCGCGGCTCCTCGTCGGCTACATCGCGTTCTTCGGGGTACTCCTTCACGGTCACCAGCGTGTTGCGCTGGTCGCTGAGGATACGCCCGGCCTTGCCTGCGGCACCGGACGCTTCCGCCACGGTGGTGGGGATATCTTTCGGCGCGGAGAACGCACCTGCGACGAACACGCCGTCGCGGGTGGTACCCAGTGGGTTGAAATAATCGGTCTTGCAGAAATCATAATGGTTCAGTTCGATACCGAAGGTGTCGGCGAGTTTCTGGGCGTCGTTCGGTGCACAAAGCCCCACGGAAAGGACGACCATGTTGAACCGATCTTGTTTCACCTCGCCGTTCTGGACATAGGTGAGGATGAGATCGTTCGTCTCGGGGTCCTCGTCGATATGCGAGACACGACATCGTGTGAATCCGATCCCGTGCTCCTCTTGCGCTTTGATATAATATTCGTCGAACTCTTTGCCGAACGCGCGTAGGTCCATGAAGAAGATGTGCGAGGAGAGCCCGTGCGTATGTTCCTGTGCGATGACCGCCTCTTTCATGGCGTACATACAGCACACCGAGGAGCAGTACCGGTTCGTCTTGTCGTCG
>CAZSUE010000262.1:0-5206 GCA_964609045.1 uncultured archaeon
TCATTGTCAACGATCACGAAGCGCCATGGACTGGCACATGCATGCATGTATGCATGTATGCATGTATGTATGTATGTATGTATGCAGGGAATAAAATACAAATTGACGGAAAATGCAGCTTCGACGCTCGTCAATCTCGTTCACGGGGGAAGGATCGCATACCACCACGGAAGCGATATGATCATGATGACGAAAAAGATATGCATGGCGATGGTGTGCTTATCGTTCTTCAGGCCCAACTCGATATCGCATCGACCCGGCGTGCCGTCCGGTGGGTTACGGATATGCGGGACGATGCGGCGCACTTTTGTACAATACTCGCAGTATTCCTCGCCATATTTCTCCCGCAGCGCCTCCTCTTCGTGCGGGATGATCTTGAAATAGATCACGGAAAGGATGACGAACGCATAGGCGGGGATGACGAAATACCACTGTGCCGCGGGACCGAACTCGGCAAAGACCATGGGGTCGATGGCCATGATACAATAACCGATGGCCCAGGTATAGTTTGCGAGATAGATGGGGTTACGCACATAGGCATAGGGACCGCCGGTCTGAAGTGAGTCGGTCCTCACACTGAGGCAGCGTCCCACAAGACCGATGTAGCCGGCGGCATAGATCCTGATCGCTTCACCGATGGCGACGATGGCGGCGCCGATGGCGACCATATACAGTTTCGGCACGATCTCGAAAAAGCCGCAGTAGGTGATCACAGCAATAACGATCGTGAAATAGAAGAATCCTCGTGCTGTAAATATTACTCTTGACGCCCCCATCCGACGGTGCCTCCGAGATAGAACCAGGTGCTTGAGAGTAAGCATTATTCCGCCCCTATTTAAGCCCTCCCGATAAAACTTATATGGAGCCAGTATGGGGCGACGAACCGAGATCGGTGTTCTTACCGCCTAAGGCGACCGAGGACGGGTATGACAGGGGCTCGGATCTCCTATTCGAGCGACAATAATACTATCGCATAACACCTACTGATGTGCGGCAGAGGATATAATAATTGACAGTGGCGGCGGGTGAAGGCGAGTTGGCGCGGTGTCCAATTCTCCAAGTGTGCTATTTTGACCGAACGAACGCCGTGTCTGTTGGATGTGCACCGACCATTGCTACTCATTCTTGCGCTCGGCTTCCCGCTCTTTTGTGGGCCACCATGGTGTCTGGGGATTCTCATCGAGATAGAGCGCGGTCCAGACCTTCCCTGTCCGTCGCTCGTGAACACGATAGAGCCGGATGAAGAGCACGGTCATCTGTTCGTAGTGATAATATTCGACGAGGAGCCCCGGTTCGATATCGAACTGTACCTTTCCCGAGTCGTTGATACGCCCCTTTCCATCGATCACGAGCGTCTCCCCTGCCGACTGCCACTCCTCGAGGATGCCGTGCAGCTGTTTTCGGACCGTTTGAAATGCCTCGGCGGCGAATTTCTTGTTCGCGGTCCGGTATACGCCACGGGTCTGTACCGTCGCTGACCCGAACTCGGTATCCAGTGCGGTAAGGATGGCATCGAAAAGCGACATCAGCAGCAGATACCTCTGTTTTATGTTTAAATCTTTGGGCCCCTCGTCGGCTGGGCGTGCGGTCGTGCAGCCGCAATTCTCACCAGTGGCTCAGCGGCTTGGGCGTGCACCACCGAGCGCTTTGAGGAGCAGTACGAGTAGCGCGATGCCAATGAGGAGACTGACCGGCCCGAAGCCCGGTAATCCCTCCTCTTGCGCCGCTTTCACCGTGAGTGGGTGGCTCTCTTTCACTGGTTGTGCTTCGGAGATGATCTCACCCGCCAGCGCGACGGTCATGAGATGCTCGCCCTCTTTCGCCTCGTAGTTCAGCTTCGCCTCGGTGGAGTAGTTCCCCGCGATCGTCGCCACACGGACCGTATCCACCGGTTCGTTATCGATGGAGAGGACGATATCGAACGGGCCGCTATCGCTCTTCAACCGATTGGAAACGGTTACTTTGAAGGTCATGGTATCGCCGTGGCGGGGGGTGGAGGGCGACCAATGGATATTCGACAGCTCCAGCGCCGAGGCTTGGAACCGAAGCGGTATGCGTACGGTATGTGACGGCTCATCGGTGGTGGTACCATAGACGGTGATATTATAGATCCGTGCTGCGCCGGGTGCCTCCGCTTCGATGACGAACTCCACCCGCAGCCGCGCGTGAGGCGGTGCAGAGAGATTCAGTTCGGATATCTGGGGTGAATTGGGATCGAGATAACGGTTGCCCTCTTCCAATGGGAAGGGGTGGGTGAGGTCGCGCTCTTGTACCGCACCGTCGGGTGCGTCACCCACCGTCACGGCGCGAACGCCGAGGGACCAGCTCGAAGGGATATGCAGGAACCGCAACCGCAAAAGATCACGCCCGTTGCCGTTATTATCCACGAGGAGCGGTACGACATTCTCCGCGCCGCGCCGTATCAGATAGCCGTTCTCAGTGAGATTCAGCCCGATGCCGTAGGCTTGCTCCACGTTGACCGCGAGATCGAATGTGAACGAACTCGACTGTGCCGTGAGCTCGCAGCCGATGATGTGCTGCCCCGCAACGGCGTCCCGCGGAAGCCGTACTTGTGCGCGAAAGGTTGTGTCCCCATCGGGCACGGCGGTGACGGAGAGCGGATCGAAATTGAGGTTCCAGCCCTGCGGCCCGGATCGGACGGTGGGCGAGACGGTGGCGGTATGGGTCCCGTCGTTGCGAAGATGCACGGTGAAGTTCGCCGTTCCAGCGGGCTGCGCCGTGCACTGGGGCGGATCGAGCGTAATGTTCAACTGCACCTGCTGCGAGATCTTGACGGATACGACATGCGTTTGTTCGTAGCCGGTGGCAGCGGAGATGATCCTCAGATCGAAGACCACCCCGATATGGCTCGAGGCGTATTCACGACTGAGCGGGGTGCGGACGGTGAGTACCATCATCTCGGTCTCGTACCCACCCAGTGTCAGCGAGGCAGGGTCGAGAGAATAGGTCCAGTGATCCTGTTTCGAGCTGTTCGCATAGCTGATCGCACCATTGACCTCGGCCTCGATCTCGTCGGCGGTGTCGAAGAGGTTCGTGATATTGAGGTCGAACGCGACATTCTCCTCGAACCCCACATTCGCGCTCAGATCCGGATCGTGAATGGTGAAGCTGGGTGGCAGCACTTCGATGGTAAGATCACCGTAGAACTGTTCGCCCGTGCCGTCCACCGTGGCGATCACCCGGATCAGCTGATCGTGCGACTGCGAGATGTTCGCCGGCGCGGTGACGATGACATAGAGTTCGATATACCCGTCGGCGTCGATACGCTCCGCCATGGTCGTCTCGCTGTTCTCGAACATCAGCGTCCACCCCGGCGGGTGTGCATCGAACGATAACGAGCTGTCGACATCCTCGCTGCCGATGTTGGAGATCCTGAGGTTATAATACCGACGCTGACCGGCGGTGAGCGTATCGGTATATTCACCGGTGACGATATCCTCGTCGGCGTTGATATAATGAAGATTGAGCGATGCGCGACTCCCGGCGGCGGTAGTGGTAAAAAGAGGATCGATGATCCCGATCAGCCCAGAGAGCGTGAACAGTGCGACAATAGCCACGAGGAACGGTTGACGAGCGTGGATTGGTGTTTTCGTGCTATCACGACCGGGCCGTAGATAGACCCGCTGAAATATAAGCGTGAGGGTCCCGGTCATTTTCCAGCCAGCGCGTTGACATCGAGCGGGTCGCCCTTCGCCGCATCGCGTACCATGGTGAGCGCGCCCTTTGCGCAGGAGTCGACGCAGACACCGCAGCCCATGCACGCCGTATTTTCCACTCGGATACCATCCTCGATGCTGGCGATGGCGTCGAACGGGCAGCGCTCGATGCAGACGCCACAGCCGACGCAGGCATCGTCGTCGACCGCCGCACGATACCCGGACGCGGTCATCATCGGGATGTCGTGTTTTGTCATGGCCTCGATGCCGCCACAGCAACAGGAACAGCAGTTGCAGATCGCATAGAACCGTCCGAGGCAGGCGTTCTTGAACCAGGCGGTATGGACATGGCCGCGTTCGTGCTCCGCGGCGAGGAGTGCCAGCGCCTCCTCGCGCGTCAGCGGCCGCGTCTTTTCCGGGTGATGCTCGAGGGCGAAATGTGCAAACGGCTCGCCGATGAGCATGCAGACCTGCGTTGGCTCGCAATGCTTTGCTCGGGCGTTCCGGCAGGGGCACTCGAACGCGACGATCTCCGGCGGGCTATTGAGCAGGAGATCGCGGGCGGTGGGATATGGAACGATCTGCTCGAGGTCGGTGAGCGGGATGGGCGTATCGAGGTCGACGATCGCTTCCGCATGCGCCGGTGTCAGCACCTTGCCGTGATAATGATCGGCGAGGTGCTGCTTGACCCGCGGGCCGGTAAAGGGGACGAGCGCGAGGAGCGCATGGATGTATGGCGTACTCCAGCGGCCGTAGATATAGCCGTGGATCGCCTGGAGGCTGAAGAGACCGGCGATGCCGTTGGCCTCGAGCCCTTCGACGAGCGAGGACGAGACGAACGGTGCGCGCTCCAAGGCGGTGATGAGGTTCTTTTCCAGTTCGGTGAGGAGCGCTTCGGAGAGTCGCTTGACGATATGAAATACCAATAGATCACAACCGTTGATGAGTTGATGACGGAGAACTGAGGTGGTGTTACGGCCCGCTCTGTGCGGGTCTCATCGAGAATAACGGCGCGGTGGTTATCTATCTATCTATCTATCTCTCCGTCGATCGTGATCGAATCGTGCGCATATGCGGTTTTTGCGCTCCGGTCGGTCTCAGTCGAGGATACCGAGGATACCGAGGATGACCCGCGCCACCCCTTCGATACGGGCGGCAAAGAACTCCCAGCGAGAGATGACCAGTGCAAGTGCGCCGATATTGAGGATGGTGATCAGCACCATTATTGCTTGGAACGACCCCTTCTTACTCTTATGCCTGAAATGGCGGATCGCCGACCAGCCGGCCCAGACGCCGCCGAGGAGGCTGAAGAGGAATAGCGACCGCTCACGGATGCGTCCGCGGTCGCGCGCGGCGCGATGCTTGTCGATCGCGAAAAGGAGGAATGTGAACAGATTGACGATGAGGAGGTAGACGATAAGGATGGTGATGGCAAGCCACATGGGTGTTCCTCGGGGGGAGTGTGAAGTGTGAAGTGTGAAGTGTGAAGTGTAAGATGTGGAGTGTAAAGTGTGGAGTGTGAAGTGTAA
>CAZSUE010000262.1:5306-6812 GCA_964609045.1 uncultured archaeon
GTGTGAAGTGTGAAGTGTAAGATGTGGAGTGTAAAGTGTGGAGTGTGAAGTGTAAAGTGTGAAGTGTGAAGTGTAAGATGTGGAGTGTAAAGTGTGAAGTGTGAAGTGTGTGGTTTGTTGAGTACGATCTATAAATAAGGAAAGATATCTGGCATTGAGATCAACGGATTGACACCGTTGGGGCTGGTGACCGCGAATCGAGGCGTACGTCCCATCGTTCGTTCGTTCGTTCGATGATCACGCGTACAGCGTACGACGCGCATGGAACCACGCTGCAGAGCTTGTCCCGTGTGGCGCTCGTACTATATAGTTTTTCGCCGGAAAATATTTATAGCGGTTGTCGCCGAGGGTCGACCATTTCCAACGCGCACTTGCCTCTTGGTTCTCATCGTTGGTAGAGAAAACGCGTTCGCGCGGTCTCGCCTTCGAAGTGGTGTGGAGCGGCCTTGTACCCAGTTCCCAACCCCCGCGGCGTTTCTCTCGCAAAATGCGAAACGTTCACCGCATACTGCTTAGACTGGCTGGGTGCGGGGCGTTCGCCCATGGACTGCTCCATCCCTTATCCTTCAACCCCGAGTGCTTTTTTCCTTCACGAGATCTTCTCGATGGCGAACGAGCCTTTGACCACCATATCGCCGGTCTCGGTGAGCTGGTACTCGACCCAGTTCTTCGTCTCCACACTCTCGAGGCCGACGATACGCACGAATTTCTTCTGGTTCTCCTCTTTGAACTCGATGGAGGCGTCCATGAGGTTCTGGAGCGATTTCACATCGTGCGGCGAATGGAGCCCTTCGGCCACTTCGAACATCGCGGTCCCGTGGTAGACCTTGTTGCGCCCCACGACATTCTGTGCAAACATGAGCGCGTCGTCGGTGAGATTGTGTTTGAGGAGGGTTGAGAACGAATTGAACACCATTCGATGGTAGACGAACCGGTCCTTGAACTCGAGCTGCAATTTCTTGATCGCCTGGAGCGTTCCGTCGAGGTCGGTGACACCGTCCACATAGGTGGCGTAGGGGTTCTTTCCGCGTAGCCCCAGCGTCTTCGCGTGCGCGTCGACATAGCGGATCATGCCCTCCTTTTCGTATAACGGAAATCTCTTGATCCGTTCGTGGAGGCGCCGCCGCACCTGATCGAGGTCGGTATCGGTGACGATGCAGATACTGGGGATACCGTGTTTGAACCCTTTGAGGATGAAATGCTCCATGACGCTGTCGCGGCCGCTGAACGCGGGACCGAAAACGATGAAGTTCCCGTTCGGCGGGAAGCCTCCGCCGGCGAGGTCGTCGAGCCGCGAGATACCGGTCTTGATCGTGGACGGGATATTCTTTAAAGTGATCAGGCTCAGCTTGGATTTGGATTTGGATTTGGATTTGGGTTTCGGCGTCGGTGATGGTTTCGACTGAGGTTTCGGTGCTGGCTTCGATCGCGATCTTGGTTTCGCCTTCGACCGGCTCGAAGCAGAAGATGGCGTTCTTGGTCGTGTGCGCGGTTTCGATCTTTTCT
>CAZSUE010000263.1:0-6796 GCA_964609045.1 uncultured archaeon
CGCCGAGGCGCTCGTTCATACCGATGCCGCGCACATCCTGCCGGTCCTTGTAGACCTTATAGGTAAAACCCTTCAGACCGTGGACCTTTTCACCATCGAATAAGATTTCTGTTTTGTTTGCTGCTAATACTGCCATATGAGCATCTTCCAATAAATTCTTTCCGCAAGATTTATAGACCTATGGTACAAGACCCAATCAACTCTTGCTAATGTAAGATATATGCCGCCCACTACTTAACTGTTGCTCCCTTTCGCACAAAGGCTTATATAGGGTCAGGAATAGTGCCTATGGATCACAGTTATGCCGATACCCGTAAACATTATCATAGCCGCGGTAGGGGTGGGCTTGGCTGATTGCGAGAACGAACGCGCGCTGGTATCACCATATATATTTTCCCCGGAAACCCCAAGTACGAGAACTCTCCGCGCCCGCTAGGCGATGGGTCGTCGATCAGCGTCCTGACCCCGTCGGCGTCCAACACAAAAAAGGGCTCTCGTGCGTGAGAATGACGGTCCAAGTGGTTCAATAGAAAATAGAAAGTGGAACGCGGGCAACCCAGTCAGACTAAACATGATCCACATCTTATCCACATCTTATGGTGAAGAAGGATCCTGGAGATCGAACGACGATCGAAAACCGAGAGGGACCACTCGGATGTCAGATGTGAAAAGGAGCGAGGAAATGAACGCGAACCGTGTCCCTTCTCCCGTTTTCTTGTCCCGCGTTAGGCTTCGTTTCGGTCTCTTTTTGCGACCGCCCCCCCTAATGGATAGAATGGATAGAAGCGAAGCGTAAATAAAGAAAAAGAAGGATAGGGGCGAACATCGGACGCGCTTTCGTTACCATTTTCGTCGATCGGAGTCGATACCATGCCTGCGCAGTTATCAAGAGTTGATGCGGACCAGTTCGTCAATCTTCACCTCAAGCTCCTCTATTACGCGGTGAGCTCGCAACGTGATGATTGGGAGATCGAGGACTTCTTCGATTATCTCGCCCTCCCAGTTGAAGCGAAACGGAAAACGAGAAAGCTCCTCATCGAGAACCCGTCGCTCATCGACGAATTCGTCGAGGAGAACCCCGCCGCGCTTGCGCCCGACGAACTCGCAATCGTCGCGCGATGGAAGGATATGGTCCCGGGCAAATTCATCGTGTACAAGAAACTCACGCATTACTGGGTCTTTTTAGATGCGGATAAGGACCCACCCCGTGCGTACGGGGTGAAAGCGCTGACCCAGCCGCTGGAAGCGATCCTTCCGTTCGTCCCCTATATGGGCGTGACCGTGCTCATGCCGTATCAAGGCCAGATCGTCTATGACGGGATATTCGATGGATATAACATATCGTTCGGGCGCGGTATCCGGAAGGGGTTCAAGAGTGCCTATCGGAAAGCGAAGCATTACTATGGGATCATCACCGCGCTGCCGTTCGATCCGCCGGAGGAGGAGCCGTCGCACGAGGAGCAATTGAAGTTCTATCTCAAGACGAAGGCGAGCCGCCAGCGGTACGAACAAGAGGTCTGGGAACTCCTCGATTCCCACCCCGAACTCGAGCCGCTCTTCCACCAACAAATGGGGCGCGTGCACGCACGTTCGCAACGCCGCGCGTTGCGCGATATCGGTATCGAACGTGGGTGGTTCGCAACCGTTGACGGGGCGATCATTGCCGGCGGCGCGGACGAAGCGGCGGTGCGTCGCGCTGCAAATGCGCTGCTCCCCATCGAGCGGCGCGATCATGCGTATATCTACGAACTCAAATGATAGCGTCCTTTTTCCATTGGATCACAAACGCCTCGGCCGAACCGCGACGAACGGGCGGGGCCACTCGTGACGGGCGCAAACACCAACGATGGGTGCCCCCCGTTTCATCAACGACGCGCCACGCAGCAAAGCTCGGCAGCATCTGGACCGAAGACCACAGAAGCGTACACGAAGTAGGAACGGATTGTCCGCTCATCTTCCTGTCCCTTCGTGTAGCTTCGTGGACGGTCCTTCTCTTCTCTTCTCTTCTCTCCTCTCAGCCGCGCTCGCCACCCACCCGTTCAAAAGCTATATATGAGCCGATCCTATGTTGGGGGTGCATTCCACTCCCATATCCGTCAGTTCATAGACGCGATAGGGCCGTTGTTTGCGTTCGATCGAGATGAGAGCGATGTTTGAAATGAACGAGCACGAACGGGCGCGCGTCCGTTCCACGCCAACGGGCGATAAATGGGAAGCTATCGGGCTCCACAGGCGGGTAGGGTTGGCGCTCCCGCTCACCGCACTTAGGACAAAAGAGAGCGTCGGCTGTGGCGAGATCATGGACCTCGAACCGTTCATCGATCTCTGCCACACCATCGGCGTCGGGATCGTGCAATTATTGCCCTGTAACGATACGGGTTCGAATACGAGCCCGTACTCTGCCCGCAGCGCATTCGCGCTGCATCCGATCCTCCTCAGCCTCCACCGTCTCACCGGCTTCGAGCTGGAGGATGATGAACGCGAGAGGATCGACGCGGCGCGGGCGAAGTTCGATGACGAACCGCGCGTCCGCTACGACGAGCTGCGGCAATGGAAACTCTCCGTTCTCGAGACGCTTTTCGACAGGCATCGGGACGAGATCCGTTCCAACGCGGATTTTACCGCCTATCGCGATGCGAACCGATCGTGGCTCGAGCCGTATGCGATCTATACCTATCTCAAGGAGCGATTCAACCAACGCGCATGGTACCAATGGCCGCCGCAGTTCCAGGCGCCCACGGCAGAGATCGTCAACGACCTCCGCGAGGAGTTCGCAGACGAGATCGCGTTCGTCTCCTTCGTCCAGTGGCAGCTCGAAACGCAGTTCCGAACGGTGCACGAGTACGCGAAAGAGCGCGATATCCAGATCATGGGCGACATCCCCATACTCATCGACGCCGATTCCGCCGATGCATGGTTCCATTTGGAGATCTTCAACCACGACCGCGTCGCCGGCGCGCCGCCGGACATGTACTCCTCCAACGGGCAGTATTGGGGCTTCCCCACCTATCGCTGGGATGTGCTCGAAGCGAGGGATTACGATTGGTGGGTGGCGCGGCTGCAACAGGCGGAGAAATGCTACGATATGATCCGGATCGATCACGTCCTCGGATTCTTCCGCATTTGGACCATACCCAAGAGCCACTGCACCGGTCTGCTGGGGTATATGGACCCGCAGAACTATATCCCCGGCGAAGAGCTCGCCAATATCGATGTATCGTTCCTCCGGCTCCTCACGCCCTCCATCGGTGAGGAGTATCGCCGGCAGCTCTTTCCCGATACGGATTGGGACGCCGTCGCCGCGTTCTTCAGCTACGAGGAGGAGGACGGGCGCTATTATCTCGACCCGAAATATGCGTCGGAAGAGGCGGTCCATGCGCTCTGCGATAACGGTGACGCGCCGAAGCGGTTGCGCAAAAAACTCATCGAGGTGGTACGCAATCGCGTGCTCCTCAAACCGGACCCTGAAGGCGAAGAATACACCTTCAAATGGAACGCCGTCGAGGACGAGGCGTTCACCACGCTCCCGGAGGGCCCGCGCGAGCAGCTCCGATCGCTCTTCTATCACTATATGAATATCCAAGAGGGGCTGTGGGAGCAACACGGTCGGAAACTCCTCTCCATCTTCGACGACAGCACCGCCATGCTGCTCTGTGCAGAGGACCTCGGGACCGTACCCGCATGCGTCCGCCCCACGCTCAAAGCCATGGGCATCCCCGGGCTCCGCGTGGTACGCTGGACCAAGAATTGGGATACAAACAAGTTCATCGATCTTGACACATTGGATCCGATCAATATCGCCACCCCGTCGGTGCACGATTCGTCCACCATGCGCGGATGGTGGCGAAACGAGCGCGAAGAAGCGCGGCAGTATTATCACGAAGTGCTCGGCGAGAGCGGGAGGGTGCCCGCCAAGCTGGACCGCGAGGTCCATGCGCGGCTCGTCGGCGAGGTCGTCGACAGCGCCACCATCTTTTGCGTTTTTCTCGTCGAGGACCTCTTCCATATCGAGGACGATGGTCCACTGGCGGTGGGGTTCTCCACCCGCCCATCAGAGAACCGGATCAATGTTCCGGGCACGAACACGAAGCGGAACTGGACGGTACGGTTCCCGTTCATGCTCGGGGAACTGGCCGAGAACGACCCGCTCCTCGCGCGCGTGCGAGCGCTGATCCACCCCGAGAGAAAGATTGAGGGGGATTCAGAGCCGCAGTAGTCGGTTAGGAGCGGGAGCCATGGCGCCAGAACCGATCGACACCGATATCACTCCCGAGAGGGCGGGGGCGAACGCACCTCGCTCGTTTACGCTCGCATTCCTCGGTCTCGACCATCGGTATCGTTCCACAACCGTCACGGTTGGCCCGAAGGAAGGCGTGGAGGCGCTGGCACTGCTCTGTATCCGGATCTCCAATACGATCGGCGCGACGCGGTTCTTCTTTCCCCATGCAACAGAGCGGACCCTCCAGCATTTGGCGGCGATCTTTCAAAAGACCTATCGACCCAAGCTCGGCCCGTTCGAGCTATCCAATACCGCCCCCGACCCGGCGTCGACACCGCCGCCCATCGTACCGCGCCCGCCGCGGATCGGACTCCTCGTCGAAAAAGAGGGGCCAGACCGAACTCAAGAGACCGTATGCGAGCGGCTCGAGAGTGGCATGGCCATCGTCTGCGATTTCGGCGCCACCAAGTTCCGGTTCCGAGTGATGAACGAACGATCGACCGCCGAGGAGCTCGTCGTTCCATCACCGGTGGCTATCCGACCAATGGCTACTGGCTACCCGATCATCGGCACCGACGAGCGACTCGAGCTCGACCTGACGCAAAAGGAACAAAAGCGGCTTCAGGCGTTATCGCCGAAGCTGACCTCGCTGGATGCCCAGGGTGCCAATCTCTACGAGGACGATCTGGACAGTGACGATATCGCGTTCGTGCATCGTATCCAGGAACGAAAGGTCCGCGTCGCGCTCGCACGGCTCCAAACGCGGTACGGCCAGCGTCTGTTCGGCAGCGCGCTGATCATGGCGGGTGTCATCGACGAAACGCGCGGCGTGATCGAGGAATCGCCGACGATCCAGGGCGATTGGCGCGACTACCCCGTCGCGAGCAATATGGAGCACTGGCTCCGGTTGCCCGCCATCGTGGGTAACGACGTCGATCTTGCGGCCGTGGTGCTCAACGGCGCCGAGCTACGCACCAGTGCCGCGGCGGACGCGCTCCCGCCGGGCACGGTGGTACGATGCTATGGCGGCGGTAGCGGTATCGGCGGCGCGCTCGTATCGAAGCGCGATGATGGGCGCTTCCAACGCTTTCGCGGCACCGACGGCCCCGGCGGTGAGATCGGGCATTCGATCATTCATCGTCACAACCCGATCTGGAGCGCGGGCCTCGAGCAGTTCCTCGCCCACGGCGATCCGATGCGGCGAAGGGTGCACGAATTCGTTCGCGATATTATCGAACAGAAACGGTGCCGTGGGTGTGGGAACCGCTGCTTCGAACTGCTGGCGTCCGGTGATGCGCTTACCCATTTCGCACGCCAGTTTGCCCGGCAAGATGAAAACGAGGCGCTTGCCGCGCGGTATGAGCGCCTCGCCGGCGGCGATATGGCGCAGTTCGACGGGAAGATCGTTTTCGACGCCGCACGGGAGGGTGAGCCGTTCTCCACTGCGATGATCGAGTATACCGCATGGATATGGGCGGTGGATATCGTCACCGCACACAACGATTCTCGGCATTACCTCTCGAGCGACCGCGCCGTGACCACATTCTTCGTCACCCACACCCTCTATCGCAACGAGGCGATGCGGCGCGCGCTTGATACCGCGCTGCGATCCTATTTTTCCACAGACTATTCACAACGGTTCACCGTTCTCTTTTATACTGCGGACGATGCGGGCTATCGCGGTGCGATCATCGAGCTCGTCCATCGCATCGAGGCGCAACTCCGACAGAGAGAGGATGCAGGGGGACGGTGGGCCGAACAGAGCGAGGGGGAATAGAACATGCATGAGACGGTAACGGTGCGATCGAGCAATACGTGCCCCGAACCGCTGAAGATCGGAACACTGGCCTGCAGCTGGGATAGGACCTATATCATGGGCGTCGTGAATGTGACCCCGGATTCCTTTTCCGACGGCGGGCGCTACGATTCAACGGACGCAGCGGTGAGCCATGCATTGGCGCTGATCGAGGCGGGAGCCGATATCGTCGATATCGGTGGCGAGTCCACGCGGCCCGGTGCGCCCCCGGTCTCACCAGAGGAGGAAATGGAACGGGTCCTGCCGGCAATCGAGCGGTTGAGCGGGAGGAGCGATACACCGATCTCGCTGGATACGACGAAATCCGAAGTGGCGCGTGAGGGGCTCGAACGCGGTGTCGCGATGATCAACGATATCTCCGCTCTCCGGTTCGACGAGCGGCTTGCCCAGCTGATCGCAGACCATCGTGTGCCCATCGTGCTCATGCATATGCAGGGCGTCCCGCGCACCATGCAGAAAGACCCGCGATACGACGATGTGGTGCGGGACAGCATCGCGTTTCTCAAGCGCCGGATCGAAGTGGCCGCGCGCGCCGGCGTCGATCGGCGCCGCATCATCGTCGACCCCGGCATCGGGTTCGGCAAAACGCTCGAGCATAACCTCATTTTCCATCGCCGGCTCGGCGAGTATCGTTCCCTCGGCCAACCGGTCCTCTTCGGCTCCTCGCGCAAGAGTTTTATCGGGCGGATCCTGGACACACCGGTCACCGAGCGGGTGGAGGGCACCATCGCCAGCGTGGTGGCGGCGGTGGGCGCGGGCGC
>CAZSUE010000264.1:0-6752 GCA_964609045.1 uncultured archaeon
ACTGGGGACGGAGAACGACCATTGAGGATGGAAGGAACATGGCAGCGAACGCGACCGATGCGAAGCGCGATGCGGCATCATGGGCGGGGGCGTGAGGAACCTGGGCTATCCACAGCCGGTGGCATTGGAGCCGGTCTCGTCGGAGGCGAGCGATCCGGCCCGATCTGGGTTTGCCGAAAAACCGGTGGCGGCGGTGGTCCTCGGCGCCGGTGCGTCGAAGCGGATGCACGATGACGGGCGCGGCCCGAAACTGCTTCTTACATGGAACGGGCGCCCGATCCTCGTCCATGTGCTCGATACGCTCCATGAGGCAGGTATCGAACATATCGTGGTGGTACTCGCGCGCGCGGACGACGCCGATGCGCGAGCGATACGCGAGCGGGTGGCGCAGTATCGCCAGCAGCCGCATCGCGCGGCGTCGATGCTGCGCATCGTTCACAACCCCGCGCCCGAGCGCGGTATGGCCAGCTCGTTCGCGGTAGGCGTCGAGGCGCTGCGTCCCCTTTCGCGGTGGGCGGGCGTACTCATGATGCTCGGCGACCAGCCGGCGGTCCCTCTTTGGGTGGTGCGCTCTCTCCTGGCGACCTACCGCGCCCATTGCGAGACGGTGAAGGTGCTGCAGCCGCGGTACAAGGGGAAGAAGGCGCATCCCTTGGTAATGGCGCCCGCGGTGGCCACCGATGCGCCGGCGCTGGGGCCGGACCAGCAGCTACGGGAGCTGTTCTGGCCATGGGCGGACGCGCGTGGGGTGATCGATATCGATGCGCCGGGGGTGGTGGTGGATATCGACACCTACGACGACTATCGCCGGCACCGACCCGCAAACGATTGAAACGGGTCGGGTTCTGGGTTCCAGGAGTGGTGCGGTCCCGCCCTGATGGATCTCTCTCATCCTCTTTGCGTCGGGTGGAACGAAAAGATTCTTATTCGGTGCGGCCGCTGGCACTCCTCGACCCGGACCACTGGAGCGAGGCTTATGATCGTTCGTCTCATTATGTCTCCAGAGCAATATTACGAGCGGAAGGACAGATTCGAGGAGATCCGCAACAAGCCGCGGTGCGACCTCCAATGCCCACTGCACCGTCCCGCCAAATCGCGGTGCAAGCGCTGTGAGTATTCCCACCAGTTCAAGTACCGCCGCAACGTGCCGGGGTGGGACCATGTCTGGGTCAACCCCGATGACGAATGGATCAGAGCGAACTATATCCGCGACCAGGCCACCGATAAACTGGAAGAGGTGCGCATCGAGTACGAATCGCCCCGCGACGAGAGCGACCCGTCCGAAGCGTATCGGGACTTCGAGGCATGGTTCCGTTCGGTGGGCGTGGAGCCCGAACCGCCGGAGGAGCTCGAGAAGCATCCGTACGCAGACGAGATCAACGCCCAGCTCGCGCTTTTCGATGAGATCACGGCCAATAAGACCGCCGCGATGCGACGCGGGTCCAGCCTCAGACCGCCGGCGGGTGAGGGCTATATCAGCGCGTTCATCGAGTACCGCCAGAAGCGCCGGAGCGAGTTCGAGCTCGAGCTGAAGCGCGAGTACGGCGGGTGAGTTGGCTCTCGACCCACGGACGGAATCGGAACGCGGCTCAAGGCCGCTCAAGAGAAGATCTTGCGCATGAGCATCATATCCTTGAACGATGCGTTTATCTTCAATTTCTTCAACGCGTACGCCTTGATGGCGCTCATCTCGCCGGCGAGGAGCTTCTCCATGGTGGCGGTATCGGCGGCGATATGGATGTCCGGCTCGTCCAGCTCGCCCGTGCCGAGGTCGCCCATCTTCTCGTTCTCGACACGCATGTGATAGGTCTCGCCGTCCTTGAGATCGATCACGATCTTTTTCTTCAACCCTTTGATGTCGTTGAGGAATTCCTCTTCGGTCTCTGCACGCAGATTAAAATTCTCGATCGCTTCTTCTAACCCTTCGAGTACCATGCGAACACCGGCGCAGATGATGCGCTGCTAGTTAAAAAAGTCTGTGAGCCGCGTGGGCGGGAACCGATGCTCCTCGAGGAGCCGTTTCGCCGTCTGCCAGCTGCGACGGGTGTGCGGCGGCAGATCGTTATGCGCGGTGATGTATGACTGGATGAACGCGATGGTCCGTTCGTCACCGGGGTAGCCGCTTCCGACTTCCGCCTCCAACTCGGCACCGATCGCCGCCATCTGTGCGTCCCGGGTGGTCTTGGCGATGATCGAGGCCGCCGCCACGATGGGGTGGTTCAGATCGGCCTTGTGCTCCGCGATGAGCGAGACCGGTGTCGATACACTCTCTGTGTCGTTTGACGAGAGGTAGCGCTCCACCCGCTGTGCGAATGTCGCCGCAACCGGATCGGCCGCGTCGAGCGTCACCGTCGCCGTCGTCCGAACATTCCGAAACGGATGTCGGGTGCACGACTCGTGGGCGTGTGCATCTGGGGGTGCATGTGCATGTGCGTGTGCGAGTGCATCTGGGGGTGCATGTGCGTGTGCGAGTGCATCTGGGGGTGCATGTGCGTGTGCGAGTGCGTGTGTGGCAAGACACTGGACGATGGTGGCGGCGAAGCATTGTGCCTCGATATCGTTGAGGCTGCGACGTGCGCGGCGCGCGTCGAGGTCGGCGGCGGAAACCGTCTCGATGCCGATACGCACCGAGGGGAGCGCGCGTATCGCCACGGCGAGACGCTCACGGCGCGCGGCGGAGAGCAGTTTCGAGTCTTTGACCCCGAGGTCGTCGAGCGCCGGTCGCCGGCTCGTATCGAGCATCACGCATGCGACGACGAGCGGCCCGAGCACCGGCCCGCGGCCCGCTTCGTCCACACCGCCCATGAGCTGGAGCCTGTCCACTCGCTCTTGCGACTCGGCCATCGAGAATAATGGAGCGCGTGGACGATATTAAAAGGTAGGGGGTTTGGAGCTTGTGGTTGGCGGTCGCGGTCGGTCGGCACCGGTGTTCTTCATTTGTCTGAAAAGAGCAAAGAGCACGAAGGCAATAGATGTAAAAAAAAGCGAAGGCGAGCACCATATCTCGCAACGGCCAGATCCTTTTTCCTCTTTCTTCTTTTCGCTCACTTTACTATTCCATCTCCTCTATCGATGCTCGGAGCGAGGAGAGAAAAGGGAGAACGGCTGCTGAACGCGCGGATACAAATCCGAAAAATACGGTCCCTCGCCAGAGGGGTTGAGGATGGGCCCGCCCAGATTCGAACTGGAGTCTATGGCACCCGAAGCCACAAGGATGGCCAAGCTACCCTACGGGCCCACGATCGGATAGGAACGGTGCGGGACGGGGTCGGGTACCGATTGCACCAAGCAGTGGAAAATACACACCCCCATAAATAGTTATTGCCGGTGGGTGGTGGCCGTTGAGGCACCGAGCCAGTATAGGAACACGCAAGCCGCGGCGGTGCGCCGACGAACCGTTTCGCCCTCATGACGCGCGAGAGGCGCGCGAGAGGCGCGCTGCCCACATCGGGCCCAAAGGCCTCGCCGGCATCGCCGGCATCGTTAGGTGCGATAATTGTATTGGCGCCGTACGGACGGGTCGCGGTCGCGGAGGTAGCGCAACCGTTCTTCGAACGACTCGCCCTCGGTCAGTGTTTCACTGAGATAGACGCCGGTCCGACCCACGGAATCACGACGGGTGAGCACGCGCACGCGCTCCTCCACGATGGTGAGCGACAGACTCAACCGCCGCGCCACGGCCACCTCGCGGTCCACCACACTGGACTCGACATGTCCCGAGGGGATCGGTTCGATGAGGAGGAGCTGTTTATTGACACCCGGGACACGGGTGGAGGCTGTGACCGCGTCATGGTCCAACATCCCGCCGAAGCGATAGAACTCCTCCTCCGCCTCCGTCATGCGCAAGAGCGGGAAGGTCACCGTGGTGCGCTCGTCGAGATGGATATGGGCTTTCGGGACGGTATTGGGACAGGCCTGGACCAGCTCGCGGTGCATCGGCGAATATCCCGCGCGTTCCAATGCGCCTGCGACGAGGTACGA
Organism: uncultured archaeon; assembly: GCA_964609045.1. Classification (GTDB taxonomy): domain Archaea; phylum Thermoplasmatota; class Penumbrarchaeia; order CAZSUE01; family CAZSUE01; genus CAZSUE01. The sequence goes on from CAZSUE010000264.1 coordinate 3,982, forward strand.
GGGGAGCGGGTCGAGGATAATGATATCGATATCGCTCGCGTTATGGACATCACCACGCGCCACCGAGCCGTACACATAGGCGGGCTGTGGAACAATATCGAGGATCGGTCGTGCATCGGCACGGAGCGCGGCCAGTAGTTGCCAGTGCGCTTCGGGATACTCGATGGTACGCGGGTCGCGATAATAGACAACTTTCTCGCGCATTTTTACCGTCCGAGGATCGATCGGGACGCGTCGTTCAATATTGAAAGACCCTGCAATGCATCTTGCCGCGTTGCGCGTCGGGCCGAGGTAGAGGTGGAGGTAGAGGTAGAGGTGGAGGTGGAGGTGGAGGTGGAGGTGACGGGACGCAGGATGCGAGGAGAGGGCGCCGTTCTCCGGTGGCGATATCATGACGAGGGGAACAGAGAATCGATGAGCCGGCAGACATATTCGTATTGATCCTTGGGGAACTTGAACTTCAGTTTCTCCCCCTCCTTCAATATCACCAGCTTCGCGCCGCCGAACCCGCCGTGCACGTCGATGGCCTCCAGTGCGTTGTAGTCGATGTCGTGGTTGTCCATTGCCAGTTTGAGCAGTGCGTCAGGGTCGTCGGGGCGCTCTTTTACGCTCTGTTCATCCTCGTCCCCCGCGTTCTTGCGTCGGCGTTTCTTCGGCGCGGTGGTCTTGACGAAGATGATGCGCTTTTGCGTAAAATAGAGGTCCCAATACTTCGAGGGGCGGCCGCCTTTCGCGTCCGTGATCGTCCCGATGATGCGTTCCTCATCGCCCTTGCCAAAACCGGTGCCCAGCTTCCGGGCATAGAGGTCGGCGAGTTCCTGCTGCTGGTCCCAGCCACAATCCGGTGGCGGTGATCGCGACCCGCGCGGCGGGTTGGTGTTCGCACCGTAGGGTCGAGCTTGACCGCGGGGCGGCCGCTGGGGCGGTCGCGGTCCACCACGAGGTGGTAGCTGAGCACCGCAATAGTTGCACACTTGTACATCGATCGGGAGGTTGGCTCCACAATTCGGACAGATCATAGCATCACGTTTCTAATGATGGGTTATAGTATTATATTATTCGGCAGAAAGGATCCCTACCGACCTCCGTTCTACGAACGCGATTCCAATAGGAGTCGGCGTGCAGGATGAGAGCGAAGATGGAACGAGTGGACAGCGGCTCGGGGTGCCTGAGAACGTTTCTGCTGAATCCGATTGGCACCTAATTAATTTTCGCCAGTAAGCACTGACCGTCTCCACCGCTCGGTCGAGGGAAGAGGTGGCATGCTCGCGCGGAGAGATGGAGCGTGTTCTGCGCACCCGTGCACTCGTACGCACTCGTACTCACTCGTACTCACTCGTGTTATCTGTCCAATCGACTGGATAATTATTCATCGATGGTGACGAAAACGTATGGATCGGGTGAACCCATGGTCAAACTATATATATAACATCGGAGATTATTTTGTTTTGTCGTTTTTACTGGAGACCGTTCCAGTCCGCTCAGCACGAACATCGGGGATGGGAAAAATGCCTGATCACCACCGCCTATACGCACCGCCGTCGGAAGTAACAGACGCACACCGTCACCCCTATCTCCACCGTGATGGTCGCGCTCTTCATGCCACCGCCGCCCTCACGCACCCACATCGACATCGAAACCGACACCGAGATCGAAACCGACCGCCTCGACCAGACCGTTTAGACCGTTTAGACCGAAAATGGCAATTATCACGATCACTAACACGATCACTAACACGATCACTAACACGACCATTAACAATATCATCATCACGATCATTACCATTACAATTACGATTGCCACTTCCGTTACCGTTGACATCGATATCGACATCGACATCGATACTGACCACCCCGGCCACCCCACCGCTTCGTTCGTGATCGACTATGCTCACCCCACCTGGCACAAATACCAGCTCGTATTTCATGAATGGAGGCGATATCGGTGTGCTCCTCCTTCATGGCTTTACCGCCTCGCCGTTCGGGCTCAGGTTCCTCGCCGAGCATCTCAACGACCATGGGGTCAGCGTCTATGTCCCACGGCTGGCTGGCCACGGCACCAATTATAAGGACCTATTGAGCACCACATGGAAAGATTGGTATCGCTCCGCCGTCGACGGGTTGGAATACCTCTGGCAGCATGTGGATACCGTCTACGTGGGCGGCCACTCCATGGGCGGCGCGCTTGCGCTTCGCCTCGCCCAGCAATACAAGGTGAAGGGATTGATGGTCGCCAACACGCCCATCTATCTCGAGGGGTTCTTCTTCAATGTGATCCCCATCACCAAAATCTTCATGAAATATATCGCGAAATCGAAACGCACGCTGGCGCGGGAGTGGGCCGTGGACATCACCTATCGTAAGTTCCCCGTCAACTGTATCGAGAGTTTGCGCCGGCTGGTGCGCGTGGTCAAATCGGATCTGGGGCGGGTCAAGGCGCCGGCGCTCATCGCGCAATCGAAATACGACGAGCTGGTGCCGGTCAATAGCAGCAACTTCATCTACGATCATATCCGGTCCGATGTCAAAGAGTTCTTTGAGATCGAGCATTCGAGCCACTATATCGAAGACCCCTGCGACCGGGAGGAGCTCGGCGAGACCGCCATCGAATTTCTCAACATGGTCGACTGAGCGCCGATCGGCACTGTTTGCGGCCGCTTTGCGCCCGCTGCGCGGCATCGTTTGCGGAGGAAAGGCTATATAGATCGTTTACTATGCAGGACGAGGTAGGATGCGATCCTACGGGACCATGGTCGAGATCGAGATCGAGGT
>CAZSUE010000265.1:0-6745 GCA_964609045.1 uncultured archaeon
TCTTCGATGTGTCGCGGATCGCAGCTCGTAGAGACCGATTCTGCTGAATATTGGCGGAGTCATCATTTTCCTCTCCGGCAATGTTCGCAGAATACGCCATAGTGCCTCCGGCACTGTCAGTCTCCCCGAACATCTTCGATGTATCGGGAATCGCAGCTCGAAGTGACCGATTCTACTGAATTCATCTTCACATTCTTAGTATTTACTCAGCTCGGAGTGCTCGACGATGAGGTCGGCCATGATCTCGGAGGCGAGGTTGTCGAGCATCGAACGGCCTTTGGATGTGACGACACGACCGCGATTCTTGTCTTTGACGCAAAGCCCCGCGGTTTCCAGTTGTTTGAGGCATTCACGAACGATGGAGCGGCTCCCTTTCACGGCGTGGTTCGGTCTGGACCCACGATCCCGCGGGCCGCCGTACATCGCGCCAAGACGTTGGGCGCCGATGGGGCCTTTCACGTAGATCTTACGAAAGATCGCCGCGGCGCGGGTACACCACCAATCGTCCTGTTCGGGCGGTTTCTCGCGATGGGCACCGGTCTTGACATAGTTCGCCCAATCGGGCATCTCGATATCGTCGGTATTCTTGAAGTGTTCTGCGATCAATTGAATGAGTTGATCTGGAGGAACATCGTAAACGGTGGTCATGCATGCTCACCTATACTTGTGATAGATCGTGTATGTATCTGTGCGTGTATGTATGTATGTATCTGCTCTTGACATTGCTCTTGACATTGTCTGCGATCGTTAGCTATTTTCGACCTAGCCTATGGATCCGTCGATGATGATATCTACTGCCAGTCAAGAGCGGAGGTGTCCTTAACGTATATGACCTATAATATTGTTTCGTTATTCCTGTACCGCTCCCAATAGCGCCATACGCCATGAATGGAACGATGCATATTTAGGGACGGAGTTCGATAGCGGTGCCGCCGCAGTGGACCGGTCAGCCATTGCATCCGCGCGAGGTGACGCATGTGAAAGTTTCAGTGATCATCCCCACATTGAACGAGGAACAATCCATCGGCGAGACGCTCGACGAGATACCGGATGAGATCGAGGGTATCGACGAGATCGAGGTCATGATCGTCGACGGGCTCTCCACCGATCGCACCCGTGAGATCGCAGAATCGAAGGGCGCCACGGTGCTCATCGAGGAACAAAAAGGCTATGGTCGCGCCTATAAGACCGGTATGAGCACTGCCGACGGCGATATCGTCGTCACCCTCGACGGCGATACCACCTACCCCGCCGACGACATCCCGCGCCTCGTCACGATGCTCATGGAGAGCGAGTACGATTTCATCACCTGCGATCGGCTGAGCAAATTGAAGAAGGGTGTGATGAACCGCACGCACCGGCTCGGCAACTGGATCTTGAAAGCAACGACGAACCTCCTCTTCGGGATGCATCTCAAGGACTCTCAAACCGGCATGTGGGTCTTTTATCGCAAGATCCTCGATAAACTGCACGTCACCTCGGACGGAATGCCGTTCTCCGAGGAGATCAAGATCGAGGCGTTCAAGCACCCGGAGGTCAATGCCGTGGAGGTGCCGGTGGATTATCGCGTGCGGGTCGGCGATATCAAGCTCTCCACCTGGGGCGACGGGCGGAAGAACCTCAAGTTCCTCTTCAAAAAACGGTTCTCGCGGAAGCTCAAGAAGACGCCGCGGGATTGGTGACGGGGAAGTGAAGGGTGAACTGTGAAGAGTCAAGATCAAAGGGTGAAGAGCGGGAAGGGCCGGATTTCACATAGGACCTTTCTATCGAGACGCTTCGGCACCTTATATTTAACCTTTGCCCGAAAGTTTTCTATAGGGCGAAGGATGGAGGGAGGAGGGAGGAAGGAGGAGGGAGGAGGGAGGAGGGAGGAAGGCGGAGGGAGCATCGGCGCGAGATGTACGGCCACGGCCAGAGACGGCAGCTATAGGTGCGAAAACGCAAAGAATGGGGGCTGCCGGGGCTGTCGGGGAGGCCCTGCCGCCGTGTCACGGTTTGGGCGTTGATAAATGAGTAAGTAGATGAATGAGTGAATGAGTAGATGAATGAGTGAATGAGTGAGTGGATGAGTGGCGAAAGTAACTAATATCTCGGCGACGATGGCTGTGGGTCTGTGGAGACAGGCGCGGGTGGAATATGGCTGCTATTTCGCATTATATCGCAGCAATAAGCGATCGCGACCCGGATCTTATGTGCGAGTTGGACCGTTTTTTTCGGGCGAACGGCGTGGTGACGATCGCGTTCGACCCTGACCAAGGGCTCGACGAACAGCTCCTCGCCGAGCGCTGCTGTCGGGTCGTGATGCCGAAATTGATGACCGCGCAACGGAACCGCACGCTCTTTCGACAGCTGCGGCGGACGAAGCTTCGTTTCCTCAATAGCCTTCAAGCGGTGGAACGCTGTCAGAGCCGACGCGCGATGTTTAGGCACCTCCGCACGCACCTTTCCGAGTGCGCCGTACCGGAGATGTATGAGGACGCCGCGGAGGCAGCACGCGCACTGGCGAGGGGGACCGAGATCTGGGTGCGGCGCGACGCGCACAATATCCCGAAAGAGGAGCGCGTGGTCGGCATCGTCGCGTCCACCGCGCAGCTCGAGCGCATGGTCGAACGCTACCCACCCTATACGCTCTTCTTCCAGGAGTACTTCGGCGTCAAGCAGGAGGTATTGAAGCTCTATATTATCGGCGAGCGTGTGTTCGGGCTCAAAAAGATCGGTGCCCAGGACGGGGTGGACCGCTCCGGCATGCTCGAGACCGAACGGTTCGCCGTGCCCGAGCCGCTTCAAACGGTCGCCCGACGCGTGGGGGCGGCGTTCGATATGGCGGTCTACGGGGTCGACATCCTCACCCACGGCGGGCGTGACCATATCGTCGATGTGAACGATTTCCCGAGCTTCCGCGGCATCGAAGAGGCGCCGGAGGCGATCTATCGCTATATCGCCAGGCGCTATCTCCACGGCGCTGGGATGAGGCATTAGAATGCCGAACACAGGACCGCTCCTACGACCTCCCCGTTGGCGAGCGAGCGGAACGATGAGCGCGATGAGTGCGAGGGGGGACCCGTGAGTTGAGCCAGATACAGAATGGGAGCGAGGTCGACGTTCGAGATGGAGCGACCGTGCTCCCGGGATGCGAGGCGTTCGCGCTGGATGCCGCGCCCAATGCGCGCCAGCGCCATATCGCTGCATTACTTCTCCACGGCTTTACCGGCAACCCGCGTTACCTCCGCGGGCTGGGCGAGTTCCTCGCCGGTGAAGGGATCGCAGTATTGTGTCCACGGCTGCCGGGGCACGGCACCTCGGTGGAGGACATGGCGACGACCGGGTGGGATGACTGGTCGCGTGCCGCGCACGACGCGTACGAGGAGGTCCGCGCCGACCACACCCGCATCGCCGTGGTGGGGCTCTCCATGGGCGGCATGCTGACGCTCGAGATCGCCGCACACAGGCGCGACGATCCGAAGCTCGTGGGCGCGGTGGCGCTCGCACCGGCGTACGATCTCACATGGGGCGCGAAGTTCGCACTGGCGACCCTCGGCCGGTTCGTTCGTAGCTGGCCGAGAGCCGAGATCAGTGGCGTCGATACCGATGCGATCCGCGAGATGGTGGTCTATCACAAAGTACCCATCCGGTGCGCGCGTGAGCTGCGGCGTGGCGTGCGATCGGTGCGCCGCAAGCTGGAGCGGGTGCGCGCCCCACTTCTCGTCGTTGACGGGAAACTCGATAATGTCGTGCCGAAGCGCAGTGCACCTACGATCATAAAGCGGGTTGCAAGTCGCGATATCGCGTATGAGACGATCGAAGAGAGCGGGCACCTCCTCACCGTGGATCGTGGGAAGGAACGGGTCTATCGGCTGGTGGGGCGGTTCATTCGCGATCGAGCGCGGGATGAGAACGCGGGTGGTTCGAAAGGGTTCTGACCGGGCTATCCGCAGAATGGGCCCATTCCAGCCGCGGCCCCAAATGAGAGGCGATTAGGATCGCTCTCAAGTCAAATTAAGTCAAGTTAAGCCAATTTAAGCTATAATCCATGGAGATAATCCGTGGAGCTGTACTGTACGCCTTTAGCGGCAGGCGATATAAAGTGGGCTGAGACAGATCGAGAATCAACAGGGGCGAGAGCGGCGAGAGCGGGGCGAGGACGCGGCGCCCCGACACCCCGACCGCAGACCGTCGAACCCTTTTCTTAGAACCTCACCGCCGTCCAGCGCTCCGGCACCAGCGGGATGATACTGCGGGTATCGACCAGCACCGGCCGCTCGCGCATATACTCCGCCAGCTCGACGAGGTCCAGTGCACCGAACGAGGAATGATCGGTGACGATGAGGAGCGCGTCCGCGCCGCGCACCGCCTCGAGCGGGTCCTCGGCCAGCGGACGGTAATATTCATTCACATACGGGTCGTAGATCGCCACCGATGCGCCTGCGGCTTCGAGCCCCGCGATGATCGGTGTGGCCGGCGTCTCCCGTGCGTCGTCCACATCGCGTTTATATGCGACGCCGAAGAGCGCGATATGGGCACCCTCGAGCTCTTTGTCCACCACCGCGAGCCCCTCGCTCACGCGCTCGATCACATACCGCGGCATGGCTGCGTTCCGTTCCAGTGCGGCGCGGATCATCGTTGCCGCCTCCGGCGCCTTTTCCACGATGAACCATGGATCGATAGGGATACAGTGACCGCCGACGCCCGGCCCCGGGCTGAGGAAATCGACGCGCGGGTGGCGGTTCGCCAGCTTGATCGCCTCATCCACCTCCACGCCCAGCTCGTGGCTGACCAACGCCATTTCGTTCGCCAGCGCGATATTGACCGCGCGGTAGGTATTCTCCATCGCTTTCACCAGCTCCGCGGTGGTGGCGTCGGTGCGATGGATGCGTCCGTCGACGAACGTCTGGTAGATCGCTTTCGCCTTCTCTGCAGAGGCTGGCGTGAGCCCGCCGATGATACGGTCGTTCGCGATAAGCTCGTTGAGGAGGTTGCCGGGGATCACCCGCTCGGGACAATGGGCCACATAGAAATCGTCGCCGCCGGTCAAACCGGACTCCTCGAGGATGGGGAGCATTACTTCCGTGGTGGTCCCCGGCGGGACGGTGGATTCGAGGATCACGAGGTTGCCCGGTCGAAGCAGCGCGGCGATCTGTTTCGTGACCGAGACCACATAGCTGAGGTCCGCGGTCTTTTCCGCAGTGAACGGCGTGGGGACGCAGATGATATAGACATCGGCGGGCTGGACGGTGGCGCTCGGGCTGAGGTTCCCGGAGCTGATCGCCGCTTTCACGATAAGCCGGAGCCCCGGCTCCTCGATAGCGGTCCGACCCGCTCTCAGCCCCGCAAGAATTTCTTCGTCCACCTCCACCCCGATGACCGACCAGCCGGAGGTGGCCAATGCTGACGCGGTGGGAAGCCCGATATAGCCAAGCCCGATGACACAGATCGTCTCCTCTTGTGGAATAGAATGAACCTCCTCTGCGGCCGCGTCGAACCATCGAAGGGTGCGAACGGTCGACATTCCGCGATGGGGGAATATGCTACAGCGGTTAAAAGTTTACCATCCACGAGCCGTCTGCTCGGTGGTTGGGACATCGCATCGCCGTCGAGTCCGGATAGCTAGTGGAAATGGTCGCGGACGCTCTCGACGATCCTGCGACCCGCCTCGCCGTCACCGAACGGGTTCGCCCAACCGCCGTTCGCCCCTGCGGAGCCATCCGCTGCGTCGAGGATGTGTCGGACCGCCGCGAGGATCACCTCGGGATCCGTGCCCACCAGCCGGTTCGCACCGCAGCTGACGGTCTCCGGCCGTTCGGTATTGTCGCGGAGGGTGAGACAGGGGACGCCGAGGATGCAGCTCTCCTCCTGCAGCCCGCCCGAATCGGTCAGGACCAAACGCGCATTGGCGAGGAGCACGATGAAATCGAGATAGCCGATCGGTTCGAGGAGCCGAACTGTCGTGGACGACTCCAGCTCTTCGAGGAGCCCGAACTTCACCGCCATCTTCCGCGCGCGCGGATGGATCGGGTAGAGGATCGGCAATGAATCGAGCGCGGTGACGGCATCGACGATGCCGCCGAAGCGCTCAGCGTCGTCGACATTCTCCTGACGGTGCGCGGTCATGATGAGATAGGATCCCTCTTCGAGATCGAGATCGGATACAATCGACGAGCGGCGCCGCGCGATCGCTTCCGTCTGCCTCACCGCGTCGACGATGGTGTTGCCGGTGACGAATATCTTCGACGCGTCGATACCGTCGTGGAGAAGGTTCTTTTTTGCCTCCTCGGTGGGCGCATAGAGCTGGTCGCCGATCTGGTCGCAGACGATGCGATTGATCTCTTCCGGCATGGTCCGATCGAAGGAGCGCAGCCCCGCCTCCACATGGCCCACCGGGATCTGGAGCTTGGTCGCGGCGAGCGCGCCGGCGAGGACACTGTTCGTATCGCCCTCGACGAGCACGACGCAAGGCCGATCGCGCTGGAGCACCGCCTCGATCTCCATCAGCATCAAACCGGTCTGGCTCCCGTGCGTGGAGGCGCGCTCGCCGACCTCGAGCTGGTACGCTGGCTCATCCAGTTCGAGGTCGCGAAAGAAGACGCGGTCCATGGAATAGGAGTAGTGCTGCCCGGTATGGATGAGGTAATAGGGGCACCCGAGCGACTCGCAGGCGCGGATCACCGGTGCCATCTTGATGATCTCGGGGCGCGTGCCCACGACGATCGCGATGGGGCGCGGGGCCTCGGCCCTACCGGAAGCGGAA
>CAZSUE010000266.1:0-6723 GCA_964609045.1 uncultured archaeon
AGCGGTGTGCGGGGAGCGGGGAGCGGTGAGCGGGGAGCGGTGTGCGGTGTGCGGTGAGGGGTTAGTGGGGAGCGGTGTGCGGTGGGCGGTCAGGGGTCGTTTTCGTCACTGGCCGGCTCGGACGGTTGGGTTTTCTCGCTCTTCAATTGCGCTAAAATGTCCTTGATCGAACCCGGCTCGGTTCCGTAGTCGCGTTTGGTCTCCCCGATCGGCGTTGGTTCTTCCGAGGTCGGTTCTGGTCTGTCGAGGATGCGATCGTTGCGGCTCCTTTCCGCCCCCGTCTCTTGTTTAAGCTGCGTGATGAGCTGTTGCAGCGTGGACTGCTCCGCGTCCGAACGGGGATGCTGCCCGCCGATGTCGAGTATCTCCTCTGGTGCGGGCGGTTCGTTCATCTCGGCGATGGAACGATAGATCCGCTCGTCCGTTGCACCCCTGGTACGCGTATCGTCGCCTCTGCGTTCGCTTGGGGCTGTGCGGGTGTCTGCGCTGCTCGACGAGGGTCTGGGTCGGCCCACCGGAAGCCGCTTCTGATCGGCGGATGCAAGCTGTTGTCGCTCCCGGTGCTGCGGTGGGAGCTGTGGCTGTGGCTTTGGCTGTAGCTCTGGTTGGAGGTGTTGGGTGATCGGCGTTCGCTCAGGCCTCGTGGTCGACATGAATACCGACGGGTAAACTCTCGATGTGCCCTGCGGACCTTCTCCGGCACGGTACGGATGATCGTACAGTTCGAACGACGGGCTCGACCCTCTGGCGTAGCGCTGTTCCGGCTCTTGTGCTGGTCCCGCTCCACCGCCGCTGGGCATTGCCCATGGGTCTGTTGGTCGTGCATGAGCCCGCGGCACGCTCTCTTCGCTCTCGGCTGTGGATATTGGCTCTCGCGTCGTCTCGTCGCCAGAGGGCAGCTGCGAGGCTCTCCCTCTCCGGTAGCGATCACGCACTTTCCGGATCAACGGCCGAACATCCACGGCAAAGACCATTCCAAGCCCGAGGAGGAAGAGTAATGTGGGTACGATGGTCTCGCCGAGGTTGAGGAGGTTCTGCATCTCCTTTACGCCTGCGATGGCCGTTTCGATGGTCTCTTCATCGTTCGAGACGAACATTTTCATGACCAGCGCCCGTGATCTTGAGGTGAGCTTCAGCCCGCGTCGGTTCTTTTTGATATCTTCGATCGATTGCGGATCGTAGCGTGGTGCGTATTCGATGACGGCACCGTCGATGGTGGATTTCGAATAGACGATATACCGGCTATTCTCGCGGATCGATTCGATATTCTTCCGATTGTACTCCCGTTCCGGCGAGTAGCTGATATTGACGCCGTGGATCGTCTTTTCAGAAAACTGGATCTTCACGCTGTTATTCTCGATCTCTCGCGCGTTCTCTTGCCGGTACGCTGGCTCGTTTGCGATATCGATGGTGGCGCCGCGAAGCCGATCGGAGGAGTAGATGATGTATTGGCTGTTCTCTTCGACATCTTCCACCGTTGTATCGAGCGTCTCGTTATCGAGCGAATAGTCCAGTTTCCCGCCGAGGAGGATTTCTTCTGTCCAGGGGATATATCGCCCGAGATCGCGTATCTCGCGAATGTATCGTGGCACATTCTCGATCGGTTCGTGGAGATAGGTCCAGAGCCAGGGTTCGAGGTCGTCGCCGTCCATGGGCCAATCGTACCATTCCACCGTGCTGTCTCGGGAAAAGACGGTCAGCCCCGAATATGGGTCGATGAACGACTCCTTATAGACCTTTTTATGTGTCGTCCTCACATCGTACCCCGCGATACTCTTGTAGAGCTTCCCGTCGCCGGGCAGCTCGGTCAACGGCTCATCGACGACATAGAGTGCAACATCCATGGAGTCGTTCCCGATATGGAGTGTAAAGAGGTTCGGGTTCCAATCGCAGGTGGTGAGCGTGAACGCTCCGTCATCGAAGTCGTAGTACCATTCGTCGAACCAGCGCAAGGGCTCGTGGAATCCGTCGGGCGGGATGGTCACATCCTCGTCGGGCGCGCTTTCGTTATAGTACCATTGTTCCGGGTAGCCCACCGGTGGGTCCCAATAGTCGCCGAGATAGTCGATGGGTGGCTGCAGCTGTGCGGGAATGGTCGTCTGGAGGTCTTGATCCCAGAACTGGAACTGTTGCATCGGTGTGAACCAGTCGTTTTCGAACACGCAGACGGGGAAGACGAATTGCCCGTATGCGATGGCCATATCGGGCTGCGTCCACCCTGGGTCGTTGATATATGATGAGTCGTCCCTGAGCACGCTGAAATTCTGTGTATAGGAATAGGTGGGGAGATATTCGCCCGTATCGGCATCGGAAACGTTCGCATCAAGATGGTAGCGGATAGCACTACCGTCGAATCCGAGCCCCATATTATCCACCGTCGCTTCTGCCGAGAGGTTCTGCGGGACATCGGGCTCGAACTGCTCGAGCAGCCAGGGAAGATCGTGGAGCATGATGCCGTCATATTCGAGCACGGTCTCATAATCTGGCGGTATCTGTTTGAGGTCGGGGATATGCGCGTCGAGCTGTTGGTCGGTGATCGTATTGACGCTCATGCCGGTGTTGTGTTCCACATAGATCGTTTGGTTCGTTCGCTGCGTCATCTCGATGGTGTAGCCCATCATCTCGATCGGCTCGATATAGCCGTACGAGCGGATCTCATAGACATAGCAATCGAGCCCGTGGTATTCAACGCGTTCCTCGGAGCGCAGCTTTGCCACCACCTCTTTCCCGTTGCCACGGTCCAGCGCCGCGTCCCACATGGTGAGTGACTGTATGGGGCGGTGTGTGTCGGGATGCTCGACCTGCCCAATGGGGAATACGAGATGGCCGGTACGCCGATCGGAGCTATAGCCGGGAACATAGACGAACTCACCGGTCTTGCGGTCGATGCCATACTGTTCCGAGACGATGGGATCGATCATTGTGTGGTCCACCAGCTCGCCGGTGGATGTATCGTACCGTCGCTGGGTCACATTCAGGCAGAGGATCTCCATGTCGATGACACCGATGGATTCGGCATCGCTCCACGAGACGACGCTGGGGTCGCTGATGTCCTCCACATTACTGCCGCTGATATTGATGAGGCAGTCGGTCCGCATGGTCACCTCGATCTCCAGGTCGTACTCGTCGTATGGGATCTCATTGTAGGATATCCCGTCGATATTGATGACCCGCACGCTCGCCTCTTGGACCTGATCGGGGTTGGAGGGGTCGCCTTCGCCGATCTTCGTCGGGATCTTGGCGACGTCGGGGAACATGAGATCCCGTTTCTGGAGCATGGTCGAATCGACGGAGAGGCCGGTGTTGGGCTCGACCCAGTAGAGCTGTGTATTATCGAGCTCTTGCTGGATCGTGTAGCCCTGGACCACCATGGGCTCGAGCATGGCAACCGAGCGCATCTCGTAGCGGTAGCACTCGACACCTTCGACTACTTCGGGAACGGGCGACGCGAGCGTGGCGGTGGTCGCCTCGCCGGAATAATCGTCCCACATCTCGATACTCTCCATCGGCTCGCCGTGCTCGTCGAGGATGCCGATGGGGAAGATGAAATGGCCGACGCGATTGGTGCCGTCGGAATAGCCCGGGACCTGGACATATCTCGTATTGATCCGGTTCACACCGAACTGCGAATAGCTCGGATTGTCGATATAGTCGCTTTGGAACAGCTCGCCCGTCGCTTCGTCGTATATTCGGACGGTCTGGTTGAGGAGTATGACGCGCTCGCGGTCCCAGAGCCCGTCGGTTTGAAGCGACGCCTCGATCCTGATCGAGTGGTTCGAATATTCGAGCGTGGTCTCGTTGATAATACTGAGGCTACCGTTCATGACCACATCGGGGTCGGAGGGGTCCGCGTTGCCGGTGGGGTACGGTATCCAGCGCAGGTCGGGGAAGGTGATGAGGCGGGTGGCGTCGTAGAAGCTGTCGACGGTGAGGCCGGTATTGGGCTCGACATAGAGCGCCTCGGTTGCGTCCAGCTCCACTTGGAGCGTATATCCTTCCACTTCCATGGCCGGCATCTCGCCCTTGGCGTGTTTGATATATTTGTAGCATTCGATGCCGTTGATCTCTACGGGATCGGGGCTGACCAGCTTTGCCTTCACCTCGGCGCCGAGGTCGGCGTCCCACATGGTCACACGTTTGATCGGCTCGCCGTGTTCGTCGAGGATGCCGATGGGGAAGATGAAGTGCCCGGTGCGCCGGTCCGAGCTGTAGCCCTCGATATAGACGTATTCCGTGGTGGTACGATGGACGGCGAACTGCGTCGAGCTGGGGTTGGGTATATTTGGATCATGGAGCAGTTCGCCGGTGGTGCGATCGTAGATGTAGAGGGTCTGGTTCAGCTTGAGCACTTTGCCGTCGTGGATCAGCCCGTCGTCGCGGAGCACCGCCTTCACCTCGATCGGGTAGGTATCGAAGTCGAAGGTGGTGGCGTTGATGATGGTGATCTCACCGATCATCACCACATCGGGATCGGAAAGGTTGTTCTTGCCCAGTGGATAGGGTATCTTTCGGAGGTCGGGGAAGCGTATTGTCCTGAGCTGCGAATAGTTCTCGTCCACGGTGAGGCCGGTAATGGGGTCCACATAGCGGGTGGTATGGCTGCGATACTCGACCTCGAGCGTGTAGCCTTTCACTTCCATGGGCGCCAAGCTCCCCTCCGCTTCGATATCGTAGACGAGGCAGTCGATCCCGTACCGTTTTACCGTCTCTTCGGATCGCAATTCGGCCTCGACCTCCTGTTGGAGATAGTCGTCCCATAGGGTGAACTGTCGTCGCGGTTCGTTCGTCTCGGGATCGAGGATCTGGCCCACGGGGAAAATGAACTGACCGGTACGATGATCGGTGCTGTAGCCGGGGATATAGACATATTTGCATGTTTTCGTATCCACGCCGAACTGGGTAGTGGTGGGATTATCGAGGTGTGTGCTCTTAAAGAGCTCGCCGGTGCGCTTATCGTAGATCTTGACGGTTTGGTTCAGTTTGAGTACATTTCCGTTGGCGGTCTCACCATCGAGCCGCACCCACCCTTCGATAGTGACCTCGGCGGTTTCCAGCTCGAGAGTGGATTCATTGATGATCGAGATCGTTCCATCGATGAGCAGCATGGGATTGGCCGGGTCGGGCTCGAACTGGCCGTCGGGGATCTTGCGCATATCGGGGAAGGTGAGATAGCGCCACTGATATTGGTCGATATCGATGGGGAGCCCGGTCTTGGGATCGAGCCAGAGCGTGATGAGCGTGGAATAGTACATCTGCGTGCCTTCGATGGGCCCCTCGCCCATGGAGACATTGTCCTCGCGTATCTCGTGGCGGTAGGTAGGCATTCCTTCGTGCATCTCTTCGCCGACATAGGTGACGGTGCTGGTACGGTTGATGAAGCTGTTCCACCAATCGTATTCGCGATATTTTTCCAGCCCGATGGGAAAGCCGTACCGTCCCTGATGGGTATCGTCGACATATTCGAGGCTATGGCGATCGATGGTATGCTTTTCCGGCGGCGATTCGAATTCGGAAAGATGCTCACCGGTGTCGCTGTTGATAATGGACATGTTCGTTTCGAGCGTGATCTCATCGTCGGTGGCGCTCAGTGTGCGCGTGGTGGATGGAATGCTGAGGTTGAACCGCTCCATGCGGTAGCTCGTTTCGTTGAGCATCTGCATCCATCCTTCCATCTCGCTTTCAGAGCCGTAATCTTCCGGTATGCCGATAAACTCCGGAAGGATCGCTCCGAGCCAGACCGGGATGAAGAACAGGACGGCGACACCGGCAATGCGTACGATCAGTGTCTTTTTCAATAGATATCGTACAACGCGTTTCCACATGCTATCCTCGTCTGATTGGTGGTTGGGTGATCGTGCGGGATGTAAATGAGGGCTCGATTTTGTGGCATGGCCGGAAAAACCCTCACCATTCTCTCTTCGTTCGCAGATTGCAAGCAACCTGGTGATTGATTAAGCTTTGCCCAGCGAGATAAAATAGAGAGAGATGGTCCGACGATAATGAACGCTTTTCGATGGGGCGACGGTTTCTGTGAATCCGATCCACGGCGATCGTTACAAGTCCATCGTTCATTGCTCGTTTGGCATTTTTCGCAGCCCCTACCATCTTGTTCTTGCCTTCTTTGGCTTCCACTCCATTCCATTCCATTCCTGGCTGCTCAATATCCTGGCGCGTCATAATCACCCATCAGGGTCGCTGCTGCAGGTCGTGCGTTGTACCTTAATCTTTATAATCGTGCATTCTATGTTGTCTCCTCATGGCAGACGCGTCCGTTCCCAACCTCGAGGTGCAACGACGGATCGATTCGCTCCATCAGGTCAAACCCACCGCCTTTTTGACCCGTCGGTTGCCGCCAAAGGCGATGCTCGCATTGGACGCGCTCCTCGATCTGGATGTCTGGGAGGAGGATGCGCCCCCCGATCATGAAACGATCATCGCGCGGGCCAGCGAAGTCGAAGTGTTGATCCCGTTGCTCACCGACCGCATCGACGCCGAGCTGATGGATGCCTGCAGTCGTCTCAAGCTTATCCCTCCGCTTACCAAATTCAAACGCACAATTCGTCAACCCAGTGGTTCAGAATCAGCCCGCGTCGTCATTGTCGGCTGGGGCATAAGGCACTATGCCACCGCTGCCCTTGCGGCAGCGGAGCGATGTTCGGGTGGGACCCTTTCGTTCTCGATTACAACCGCTTTCCAAGAAGACACTTGCAGAGAATCGTCATT
>CAZSUE010000267.1:0-6704 GCA_964609045.1 uncultured archaeon
GGCGATCGGGGGCTTGACGGCGAGGAGGGGGGGAGCAGCATCGAATTACTCGAATTACTCGAATTACCCCAATAACCCCCACGCCCCCGGTTTTTAGGATCACGGTGAGTATTCATGGCCGAAGGGGCGCCGAAGGTTCAGGGGCAGGTCAGACTGAAGTATAGTCCAGACGATCGGGGGCTTGACAACGAGGAGAAAGAAGGAAGGAAGGAGAGCAGCGAATGATTCGAATGAACCGAATAACCCCACCCGCACCATCTTAGTCCATGTTTGCATTGGGGTGGGGTGGAATAGTGTAACAATTTCGAATCCCTTCGAAAAGTATGACAAACCGTCGGAGTTCTCGCATGTAACACGATGATCAATGGAGTGAATTTGATGGCAGGCTACGATCCTATCGATATCGTTCCTCTCTTGGAGGTGATCGGATATGAATGATTGGCAGCATTCGTCCTTAGCGTGGATCCATCGGGTCAGACGGGAGCACTATGAGCGTACGAAGGATATCCCGTTAAAAGAAGTGATCCAGCAAAGTGTGCGGCGCACAAGAGAATTGGTGGATGAGTATTCCAATTCAGAGGAATGATCGGTCCATATCGTTGGTGAAGCTCAGCGTGCCTATCGTGGTTCCTCGGTCGCCATCCGAAAGGTGGAGATCGTCTCGTCGTACACCACCGCGGTGGCGTCGAGTTCCTTTCATAGCGTGGGGTACTATGAGCCGATCGAAAAAGAGATACGGCAACATATTATATCTTCATTCCACCAATAGAACAGTCTCACGGTGAAGAGCGAGAAAAGACCGGCAGAGACTGCGATGGGATGGTAGTACAAGATGGCGTTCTGGGGTAGAGCATGAAGGAGCAACATATCGATCTCCAATTCCTTATCGACCAAGGCGAGGGCTATAATATCGAGTTTAAGGAGCGTATCTCCAAGAATATCGGGAACGAGATGTGTGCATTCGCCAATACGAATGGTGGGAAGATCCTTATCGGTGTGGGAGACGACGGGACGATCGTCGGGAGCCAGATTACCAATCAACTGAGATCCCGGGTCCATGACATCGCTCGAAGCCTCGATCCATCTTTGGATATTCAGATGGAGATCATCCAGGATGTTGATGTTGATGGAGATGTTGATGTTATCGTTATCGAGGTTCCAGAGGGCGTACATAAACCGTACTCCGCCAAGGGGAAGTTCTACATTCGGAACGGACCGAATTCACAACAAATGAACCGGAAGGAGATCCGGTCATTCTTCCAGGAAGAGGGGTTGGTATTCTTCGATGAAAAACCCAATTTCGATTTCGATCTGGATAAGGATCTCAATTCCGATGCGTTCAACGCTTTCCTTACACGGGCCAAGATCAGTCCAGTTCTCGAAAAAAGAGCGCTATTGGATAATCTTTACTTGTTGAAAAACGGACATCTGAGGAACGCAGGTGTACTCTTCTTTGCAAAAGAGGTCACACGGTTCTTCCTTCAGGCAACGATCACCTGTGTCCTCTACCGCGGTCGGACCAAGTATAAGATCCTGGATCGAAAGGAGTACAACGGTGATCTCGTTTCGAATTTCAAGAACGCGATGATCTATTTGGAATCGAAATTGAACACTGAGTTTATTATTCAGGGCGGTTTGAGAGAGGAAAAGCTCGAACTGCCCGAAGATGCATTACGGGAAGCGATTTTGAACGCCGTCGCCCATCGAGATTATTTCGTTACCGGCGCGAATATTCTCATTGAGATCTTTACCGATCGAGTGGTGATCACGAACCCGGGTGGACTGGTGAAGGGATTGAAACGGCAGGACCTGGGTAAAAAGAGCCTATCGAGGAATAACCTCTTATTCGGCTTGATGCAGCGGATGGGATTGGTGGAAAAGGTTGGGTCCGGGATCGTGCGGATGAGAAATGAAATGCGCTCATATGGTCTGGATGAACCGCGATTCGAGATCGAGGATGATTGGTTCACGATCATATTCAAGCGGCCAGCGTTTCATGTGAAGACGGTTTCATCTTCATTCCGAAAGAGATACCCGGGTCGAGTACCGCCAAGATACCCACCAAAATATCCGCGGAAAACGACCCATGTCCAGATTAGATTGACAAAATTGGAGCGGAAAATCCTTGATGAGATTATTAAAGAGCCCCGGGTCTCAAGTACGCGAATTGCCGAGTTACTAGATATCGGTCGGGCAACAGTGAAGGAGTATCTCGCTAGATTAAAAAAGAAAGGAATCATCGAGCGAATCGGCCCACCAAGAGGCGGGCGGTGGAGAGTTATTGAGAATGAGTCACAATAACATCCCCATTTCTATTGGGAGCATGGTGATTGATAGATGGGCAAGTGACACTTTCTATGAATGGTCTGAAATGGAACCCTCCCAATAACCCTCCCAATAACAATAGACGATTACCAGAGGGCTCTCGGCCTGCCAAGCTTGGACGGGGACACCAAAACAGTCCACCAGGATCATACATCAGCGGAATGGAGGAATGGGGGGACGGTAAACCGTACCCTCCCCCGCCCGGGACCGGAGCAAACGGCATGCGATCTGGAGGCGCTCGAGATACGAACACTTCCATTCCGATGCACGAATTCGAATCTGGTGGGCGATCGTATGTCCTGCAAGAGGCTCACGATCGATGAGGAAGCGTCTTCGATCCTCTGCCTGCCAGTTGATTGAAGGGGGACGGGGATCCATTCAGCGCTGTGATCAAGCGACGGTTGGGAGGGGAGACGACGATGGAGCACCTCGCGGCGGTGATCGAGGCTCATCCGTTCCCGCCTGCGCTCCTCGATGCGATGGAAGCTGCGTTGCGGGCTGTGCGGAAGGATCTGCCACGGGGAGGCGCCTTTTTAGACGTAGTGTTCGATCTCTCGTAGAACACGCTCCAAATGCATTCTCTCCGATGATACAATCCGTTCTTGTCCATGGGAAAAGAGGTGTTTATGATCGGGGAAGGAATCGATCTCTGGGTGATGAGGCGCGTTATCGTACCGAAAGAGTGCGGTTGTATCCTCACGCATCAAATGGAACCGATATTTCACCGATTCTTGGTTCCCGAGATCGTCGATCTTCACGAGTTCCAAAAACTCAAGCACCATGGAGTGTATGAAATTGATCCGACCACTGAGGAGCCCTAACGCACGAGACTTGACGTCATAGGTGATCTCATGTGAGACGATAATAGGTGTTCGTGCGATCAACTGTTCGACCGAGCTGAAATAATCGACTATGTCTCCCATGTCGCCAGCAACCCACGAATCTCGTCCAATTGCGCTTTCAGCGTGGTGAGCGACTCGTATTCGGCTGCCCACAGCATTGCATCTTGCGCGTCACCGGCCTCGCCTCGCTCAAACTTCCCGATAAACTCATCCGAACTCATTTCGTATTTGCGTTCGAACGCGTCAAGCTTACGCTGGGTATTATTGAGCGAGACACGCATGATCGCTTGTTCACGTTCGAGTGCGTGATAGATCAGCGCGATGCTGGAGTCGGGGACCTCGATCGTGGTTGTTGGCATTCCCAAGCACCAACTGAGCTATTCTTTTTCGGGATGAAAACTTTTTCGACGGGAAGTGAACGGTGAACAGTGAAGAGAGTGAACGGTAAACCCCGCCCGCGGTTGTGGTGAGGACGCGGAGATGCGTTGGCTGGTGGTTGCCGCCACCTCCGGATCGGTTGGCAAATGGAGAGGTCAGGTGAACGGTGAACCGTAACCCCCGCAGGACCCACATCGAGCGTTATACAACAACCGGTGCGGGGTCGCACACGACTACTTTCCCCACATCCAACGCAGTATGCAACAGCCGGCTCGGCACAGAACGGTACACCAAGATCGTACATCATAATAGTTCTACATCCCGGTCCTCCTTCCAACGCGTTCTGCATCAACCGGTGTGGGGTCGCACACCACTCTGGCCCCTACCGACCAACGCATTATGCAACAACCGGGGAGGCACAGATCAGTACACCAAAATAGTGCACCAGAATCGTTCTACGACTCGGTTCTACCTCCAGCGCAGTATGCAACAACCGGTGTGGGATCGCACACCACCCTGGCCCCACATCCAGCGCAGTATGCAACAGCCGGCTCGGGACAGATCGGTACACTAAAACAGTGCACCAAATCAGTGCTACCTTCCGGTTCTACCTCCAACGCGTTATGCAACAACCGGTGCGGGACGGTTCGGCCCCGCTCGGGAACCGTTCAACCGACGGAGAGAGACGATGAAACAGCCAACTATCAGCTCCAACCCGTCGCAGCCGCGAAGACGCGACGCGCCACGTTTCGCTGCGCTCAACGGCAGCACCTCTGGAAACCAGTCCCAGAGGAATAAGAATTAAAGGCGGGCAAGCGGTTCAGGTTTGGGACCGATCAACCGACGAAATGGCGAAAACCGTAACCCGCGGTCTTTTTCGCGTTTTTCACGACTTCGCGGCTGCATTTTCCAGGCATCGACACCGTAACAATCGGCCTCGCCCGGCAGCAGCAACCCGCGGCTCCGCCACAACATCAACCGCGGTCCTCCTCCCTTCCGTTCCCTCCGCGGCAATCTTCCTCTTCCTATCCACCCATGTACCCAACCACCCACATCACCACTCCCCGCCCGGTACCAGCCCGATGAGCAGGATCGGCACCGGGATCGGGAGCAGCGCGAACACACGCCCGGCGAACGCGAAGCTGGCCATGTTCTGCACACTGGTCGGATCTTGATCTTTCATCTTCGTTTCCACCGTGAATGATCAGAGCAGGGAGCAGAGCGAAAAAGAGATACCAGAACATACCATATCTGTATCTGTATCTGTATCTGTCCCTGATCGAGTCGAGAAGGTGCCGAGGCAGAGTATGAAGAAGCATGATCCCGATCTCCAATTCCTGATCGACCAAGGAGAAGGTTATAATCTCGAGTTCAAAGAGCGGTATTCCAAAACGATCGCGCGCGAGATGTGTGCATTCGCGAATGCAAATGGCGGGAGGATCTTGCTTGGGGTAGCGGATGACGGAACGATCGTTGGATCGGATCTGTCATTTTAACTCCGGTCCCAAATCCAAGATCTCGCTAGAAAAATGGATCCGCCGTTGGATAATCAGATGGAGACCAACCAAGAGGTTCTCATTATCGAGGTTGCAGAGGGCGGACAGAAACCCTATTCTGCGAGTGGAAAGTTCTTCATTCGGAATGGACCGAACGCGCAACAAATGAGCCGGGAGGAGATCCGCACTTTTTTCCAGCAAGAGGGGGTGGTGTTCTTTGACGAAAAATCCTGTCTCGATTTCGATCTGGACGATGATTTCAATTCCGATGCGTTCAACGCTTTCCTCAAGCGAGCCAATATCACGCCGATGCTTGAGAAGCTGGCATTATTGGATAATTTGTACCTATTGGAACGCGGGCATCTCAAGAACGCCGGTGTCCTCTTGTTTTCGAAAACGGTCACACGGTTCTTCCTTCAGGCAACGATCACCTGTGTCCTCTACCGCGGTCGGACCAAGTATAAGATCCTGGATCGAAAGGAGTACAACGGTGATCTCGTTTCGAATTTCAAGAACGCGATGATCTATTTGGAATCGAAATTGAACACTGAGTTTATTATTCAGGGCGGTTTGAGAGAGGAAAAGCTCGAACTGCCCGAAGATGCATTACGGGAAGCGATTTTGAACGCCGTCGCCCATCGAGATTATTTCGTTACCGGCGCGAATATTCTCATTGAGATCTTTACCGATCGAGTGGTGATCACGAACCCGGGTGGACTGGTGAAGGGATTGAAACGGCAGGACCTGGGTAAAAAGAGCCTATCGAGGAATAACCTCTTATTCGGCTTGATGCAGCGGATGGGATTGGTGGAAAAGGTTGGGTCCGGGATCGTGCGGATGAGAAATGAAATGCGCTCATATGGTCTGGATGAACCGCGATTCGAGATCGAGGATGATTGGTTCACGATCATATTCAAGCGGCCACGAGACAGGTGGTCAGAAAGGTGGTCAGAAAAGACCCTTACTGAACGAGAACTTGAAATCGTCTCCTTAATCAAAAGGAATCCGAAAATATCGCGGCGTGAAATGTCAGAGAAATTGGGGATCAATCAGTCTGCGGTCCAGAAACATATTAAAAAATTGAAGGAAAAGCACATTCTAAAACGAATTGGTCCGCCTAGGGGCGGGTTTTGGAAGATAATTGGGGATGCGCCGGGATGAACGGATATCCCGTTAAAAAAAGTGATCCAGCAAAGTGTGCGGGGCTCATTCCATTCAAAGGGTTGAGTATTTAGGTTTTTGCCAAAAAGTCTATTAATTAGGTGCTCTGCCTGGTATGAGCCTGCGGCGCACACGAGAGCTGGTTAGTGAATATTCGAACCCAGAGGAATAACGATCTGCCCACATGGCTGCAGAAGTTCAGCACCATTTCACGCGGAGCATTCATGAGGGCGCGCGGAGCCCCCTCGCCCCATTTTTACCGCAAAGATCGCGAAGAAAGAGGGAGTACGAATCTCTGCAGGCTATGGGTCAGCAATCTGAGAACCCGACGGGTGCAATGAGGAATCCACTCGCCCATCAGCTCTGTGCCTCCTCCTACTCGGAGTTCCCCACGGACACACCTGTTCCGGCGCTGCCGTCTCTGCGAACATTGGCGGAGGGAAAATGGTGACTCCGCCAATATCCGGGAGAAAAGAACCGTCCACGAAGCCACACAAAGCCA
>CAZSUE010000268.1:0-6700 GCA_964609045.1 uncultured archaeon
GAGGAACGGTGTCTTCTTCTTCACGGGGCCGAATCCGCAGGCGCGAGCGAGCGCGTTGAAATAATCGCGTGCCGTCGTCTCCACGCCGTCGGTCATGTTATAGGCATGATGTGCGAGCGGTTTGGTGCCGGCGAGGATGAGCCCGTCGACGAGGTTGTCGATGTAGGTATGGTTGACGGAGCCGCTCCCATCGCCGATGAGGCGCATGGAGCCGTCCCGTATCATCTTCACCGGCCGTACGACCCAATGATCGCTCCCCGGCCCGTAGACGCGTGAGGGGCGGATCATGACCGTCTCGATCGCGCCGCGGTGCGCGTACTGCTCCACCACCGCCTCCGCTGCGATCTTTGTATCGGGATAGGGGTAGCCCACGCGTTTGCGTGGCGCATCTTCCCGCACTTCATGTTGCTCAGGTACGCCGTAGATCGACGAGGATGAGAGATGCACCACCCGTGGCACGGATGCCCGTTGCGCCGCCTCGAGGACATTGCGCGTCCCGTCGACATTGACCCGTTCAAATTTTTTATACGGCCCCCAATCCCCGGTCAATGCAGCGCAATGGTAGACGATCTCCACACCGTCGAACGGTTCGGAGAGGGTGCTCGGCTGGGTAATATCGCCGGTGACGAGTGTGAGGGCGGGCGTGCGCTGCAACCGCCCGGTGTCACTGGTGGGTCGGACGAGTGCGCGGGTGGGATGCCCGTCGCGCGCAAGCCGGTTCGCAAGATGGCTGCCGATAAATCCAGATGCACCGGTGACGAGGATCACAGACATACTGGTCTGTTATGATGATGCTAATATATTATATCATAGCTTCCCATTTGCATTTGGCTCGTATCAGTGAACGCCCATCATCGCTCCAATGATCGGATGATCGGCGCGTTGGGTCGTAACCATGGTCGAAAGTCATAATACCACCGAAAACGCCGCGATGCTCGACGAGGCATGGCAGCTCTTCGACGCTTCTACGGCAAAAGGCGATGAACGGTCGCTCCGCGCGTTCGAGCGGATGCTTTCCTCCGTTCTCGATACGCTGGGCGTGCCGGTGATATTGAAGGATGCAGCGCGATGGTTCGCGAGGGTGGCCGAGCGGGCCGATGTCGGCGCTCGTGACGATGCCACAGATACGACAAAAGCGCCTCCCGGCCGCGAGCTCGGGGCGCTCTTTGGAGAGCTGGACGCGCTCACCAAACGTATCGGAGGAGAGGACGAGGAGCTACAGGACCGCGCGCTCCTCTTCAGACTGGGCAACCTCGCCCATCTCCTTTCGCATCCGGAACGAGCGCGGTATTATTGGCGCACTGCGGTGATCAGCGGCCTCGTCGATGAAAAGTTCCATCGTATCTTTGGATGGCTGCGTTCGCACCTCACGCACCGCGGTCTGGTCCAGCAGTTCGAGCGTCTGAACCTGTCCGCCCCCAGCTCCACCGCCGGCTGGGTCTGGATCGGGTTGGTGAAAATGGCGCAGGAGCGGTTCCGTGAAGCGAGGAATAAGTTCCGTACGATCATCACCCTCGGTGATGGTGCGCATGCTCCACGCCAGTTCGTTGCGCGGGCGTGGCTGGCCATGGGCGAATGGGAGGACAGCGCGCGCTGGCTCGAGGAGCTTGCGCTCGTCGATGAGGCGCGCGGGTGGTGCGAGCGCGGGTTCCTCATGCTCGAATTGGGTCGTTACGAGCATGCCCAGGGCTGTTTTGCACATGTGATCGATGTCGCGGCGATCACGGTCACCGGCGAGCGGCTTTCCGTCCTCCAGCGGCATGTACTCTATGGGATGACGCTGGCGCTCATCGCGCTGGATAGTGATGATGATGCGAAGCATTGCGCCGACACATTGATGGCGCGCGCCGAGCACTGGTTCGGCGGTTACCTCGCCGCGGCACAGCGCGAGTTGCGCGTCCACGATTTCACCGCGGCACGGGGGCACCTCGAGCGCGTGCTCGCGCTCCATCCCGCCTACGAGCTCGCATGGGAACTGCTGGGCATCGTCCACTATCAGCTCGAAGGGTACGAGGAGGCACTGGAAAGTTTCGAAAAGGCGCTCGCGCTTGCGCCGGTCTATCCGCAGGCGACGATCTACAAAGGTCGAACACTTCTCGAGCTGGGTGAGACGAAGCGCGCACTGGAATGTTTCGACCGCGTTCTCGATCGCGACCCGTACAATAGTGACGCATGGCTCGCCAAGGGGCTGCTCCATGAACAGCTCGGGCGCAACGACGAAGCGTTGAGGAATTACGAGCGCGCCACCGAATACGATTCGCGGAATGCGATGGCGTGGTTCAAGAAAGGTGAGATGCACGAGGCGTTCGGCGATATCCGTCATGCCCAGCGCTGTTACGACCGCGCGACACGGCTCCATCGCCATTTCGAGAAGGCGTGGATGCGCCGCGGCGAGCTCCTCCGCGAAATGGGGCATCTCGAGCGCGCGGTAGAGAGTTTCAGCCGCGTCGTCGAGATCAACCCCGATAATGTGGATGGCTGGCGGTTACAGGGCGAGACGCTCGACGAACTCGGCCGCGCCGAGGAGGCGCTGGAATGCTACGAAGCGGTCGATCCCTCTCGCATCATGGACGCAGAGGTGAATATCGGGAAAGGCTTCTCTCTGCTGCGGTTGGAGCAGTTCGCCGCGGCGGAGCAATGCTTCCGGCGTGTGCTGGCGGAGGAGCCGGAGAGCGACCGCGCGTGGCTGGGCCGTGCCCACATCCATCTTGCGCGGGGCGAGTTCGGGGATGCCGTCGATGCGCTGGAACGCGGTCTCGCGCTCAATCCGCGCCAGTACGAGCTCTGGTACCTCCTCGGCATCGCGCGGTTTGAGGACGCCGACTATTCCGAGGCGGAGCATGCCTACAACCGCGCCATCGACGAGCAGCGGACCGACCCCGAGGTCTGGCTGGAGCGGATGAAGTTCTATATCGCCTGTTCGCGAAGCGAGCGCGCATGGTTCGACCTCAAACAGGCGCTCAAGCTCGATCATGATCATCCGGTTGCGAACCATTACGCCCAGCTCCTCGCAACGATCGTCCCGGCGGCACAGACATTCCTCCCGCCACCGGATCGGTCAGAGGACGAATATCAATCGTTCATCGACGCGTTCGGCGCGCTTTCGGCGCTGAGCGATTATCTGCGTAAGGCGACGGAGACGGGGTTGGAGCTGGAAACGCACGCTGCCGCGCTGCACGAGGCGCGCCGGTCCATGCGCGTCGAAGCGTACCGTAAGAGCTACCGTGTGGCGACGCGGACGCTCCCCCAGTTGAAACGCGCGGTGGCGCGCGCGGCGCGGGAGCGGTACGCGACGGCCACGAAGATCGCCGAATTCGGGGCGAAGGCGGGCTATGATGCCGGCTCATGGGAAGAGCTCCTTCGCTATGCCGCGCACGATCTTGAGCGCGGCAATATGCTCGATGTGCTCGGGTACACGCACCGGATCATCACCGAAGGGGCACAGTTGAAATCGCGGTTCGAATCGATCCGCGACGAGCTCCGGACGCTCTGGACCAAGCTCTCGGGGATGAAAGCGAAGGGGTATAAGATCGAGGCGGGGAAGAACGCGCTCTATGCTGCACGTGAGGCGTTGAAGGAACGAAATTACGACACGGCGCAACAGTATCTTGATCGTACGCGGCGCGCCATCGCACGGCTCGAGTTCCAGCTCCAGCTCGATGCGGTGGTGGAGGAGCTGAAAGCGCTGCGCGCGCTCGGGTTCGAGATGCCGGTGGCGTGGCAGCATCTCAACGACGCGTTGGAATCATATAAGGCGCATAAGACCGACGCGGCACAAAAGGAGATCAATAAGGCGAAGGCGCTGATCCTCGCCAAGCAACGCCGACATCTCCGCGATCTTGCGGATCACGAAGTAGCGCGCGCGCGTGCAACGATCAAATCGTTCCGGCTCCGCGGCGACGATGTCGAGCTGGCGCGCGCCTCCGAACTGCTGGACGAGGCAGAGGACGCCATGGGCACCGGCGAGTTCGAGCGCGCCACCGATCTTGCGAAGCGCGCCGCTGAAGATGCGGAAAGCGCGTTCTACACGCAGCAGGCGCAGCAGTTGATCGACGTTGCGCGTGCGGCGATCGACGCGGCGAAGGAGGACGGGCTCGAGTTCTTTGCCGCCGAGGATAAGCTGCACGAGGCGGGGATCGCGCTCGAGGTCGAGATGTTCGACGAAGCGAAGCGTTTGGCCGAAGAAGCGCATCGCGTGGTGCGAGAGGCGCGAAGTGAGCGCGCGCGGCGTGTGGCGGTGGCGAAGATCGAGCAGTTCAAAATATTGGTGGAGGAGAACCGGAGGCTGGGGTTGGATACGAGCGACGCGGAGGAACTGATCGAGATCTTACGCCTCGCGTTCGAGCGTGGCGAATACGATGACATCGATACACTGGTTGCGCACGCGACCAAGAAACACGAGGGAGAACGGCGCCGCCATTTGCGGCGGGTGGCGTCGAACCTCATTGAGAACATGGCGGAGCTGGTGGACGAGGTTGCTGCAATCGCTGCGGGAGAGGCGGACGAGGAGGGCGCGGCTGAGGCAGAGCGGGGCAGGGTTGGGGATGCGGCCGGGATGCCGTTAGAGACGCGGTTGCGTGCGCTGGAGACGAAGATGCATGCCGCGTTCGACGAGGCGGACCATGATGCGGTGATCAAGCTCTGGGAAGTGGCGAAGACCACGGCGCGGACGGTGAAGCAGGAATCTTGGCAACGGCGGGCGTCCAACGCGATCGACGAGACCGACGCGCTTGTGGAGGAGTTGACGGCGAATGCGCCGGAAGTGCCGCTGGGCGAAGTCGAGGAGCTTCTCGAGACGGCGCGAATGATGTATGAGGCGGGTAATTATCAATATGCGGAGAACTCTGCGCGGGTGGCGCGGCGGGTGCTGCAGGAGCTCCAGAAGAGCTACTGGGAGGACCTCGCCGCTCAAACAATCGCCGCGACGGAGGGGTTCATCGGGTCGATAACCGATGCCGTCGACATGTCCGAGGCGCAGTCGCTTTTGGACGAGGCGCATGCGTGCGAGGGCTCCGACCCACGGTGTGCAGTCGCGCTCGCCGAGGAGGCGCTCGCGGCGGCGAAAGCGGCTCAATACCGCTATCGCGATCAGACGCTGCGCAACCGTCTCGCGGCGTTCGAGCTGAAGTGTCTCAGCATCGAGCCGGGTGAGGCGGATGTGGACCGCGTGACCTCGATCCTCGCCCAGGCGCACGATGCGCTCGAAGCGGATCGGTTCGGCACGGCGCAGCAGTACCTCGATCTTGCAGAGCGGCGGTATGCGGAGCTGATGGAGGAGCTCTCACCCGAACGGTTATGGGAGCGGTTCGGAACGCTCCAGTCGCAGTTGGAGCAGTACGATCGTGGTGCGGTGGACCGTGCCGAGTTCGGCGACGATATCGTCATGATCGAGAACCAGCTGGAGGGGGAGCGGTATTTTGCGGCACAGCAGGGGCTGGATCGGCTGGAGGAGAAGCTTGCGCATTTCGAGACGCGTACCGCGGTGGAGACGCGTCTCGCTCGGCACGGTGAGATCGTCGCCGCGGCGGCTAAGGCGGCGGAGGACGGGTTCGATACGAAGACGGTCGAAGAGACGCTGGTCCAGGCACGCGCGGATATCGAGCGCGGCAACTTCGAGACCGCCGATTTCTTTCTCGACCAGGCGCAGTTATTGATCGAGGATCTGAGACGCGAGACGCAACAGCGGCGGCTGGCGCAGCGTATCGCGACCTGGTCGGAGACGCTAGAGCAGCTCGCTGAGGAGGGGCGCAACGTCCATGTGGGTGAGACGCTCCTCTCCGATGCCCGAACGGCGCTGGAGCGATGCGATTTCGCGCGTGTCTCCTCGCTCCTCGACGAGCTGGGAACGCGATTGGAGACGATCACGCGAACGGAGGCGGTCGTTCCCGAACTGGACTCGGATATCGTTGCGGCCACCCATGCGGCCATTACGCGCTATCGCGAGATGGGGCTCGATGTCCGGGGCGCGGAGGAGCTGTTCTGGCAGGGCGCGGCGGTGGCCGAGGATGGCGACCCGGAACAGGTCCGTGCCGTCATGCGGCGCGCCCGTCGTCTTGCCGAGAATGCCTATATCGAACAGCTGGAGACCACTGGCGAGCGCCTTCGCGCGGTGCTCGTCTCCCGCTGGCACACCTATCGCCGCGTCAAGCGCGATGTGGAGCGCGGTGTGGCAGTGTTGGGGACGCTTTTGCAATCGCTCTGCCCGTATCGTCGGGCCACATCACGACTGGAGAGCTTCGCGTCGTTCGGTGTGCACTTCGCGCCGCTCTTTCAGCGCGCGGACGATGTCTGGCAGCAACTGGTCCATGCGCCCGAGGGGCGCACCGATGTGCACTTCGCCCCCTCGACCCTGGAGCAGCTATTGACGACGCTGGAGGTCCTTTCCGACGCCATCGGTGTGGCGGTGACCCAGATCAATCTCGAACAGAAGAAACAGCATTGCGTCGAGCTGGTGCGCGAGTACGAGGCGCTGAGCGCGTCGGGCAAGAAAAGTGTGGAGGGGCTCGAGCCGCTGGGGCCCGAACTGCGCGACGGCTATAATGCGCTGGAGTTCTCGCTGGAGGGGATCACTGAAACGCTGGGTGAGATGGTGCGGCTCGTGCCGGATGCGGGTGGCGGTGATGGCGATGGCGATGGCGATGGCGGTGACGGTGGCGATGGCGGTGACGGTGGCGATGGCGGTGACGGTGGCGATGGCGGT
>CAZSUE010000269.1:0-2322 GCA_964609045.1 uncultured archaeon
AAAAGTAGGTCAGACCGCTAACTTTTTAGCGGTTTATTGCCATGGATAAAAGAGACTCTACTATACTCATCTGAGTAATATGCGCAATCTGTGGTTGAAACGGGGGGCGAGACTCCGCGGCTCCAAGCGAGCAACGCTCGCCGGCACTGGATCAATCGTAGATCGCTCCGTGCAGATGAAGAGATCTGCCACGTGTTGCTATGCAGAACGGCAATCCATGGAAACGCCTGCAGTGATTATGGTGCTGCGTCTCGGCAAACATTGGCGTAGGGTGCAATTGGGTCAAAGGCCGATGTCCAGAAAAAAGAACCGTCTACGACGCGCCATAGAGCAAAGCCGTGGCAGCATCTTTGGACAGAACTCCAGCGAAGCGCACACCACACGAAGACGGGGGAAGGATGTTATCCCGACATTATAGCGTGAACTTAACACGAGGGCGGTTTTATCTACCCGTTGTTGCCCACTCCGATCACTCTCGCGTTCGTATGGCGATAAAAATACTTTCACCGACCTCTCACGCAAAACCTTATAAATCGAGCGCGCGCTCCAACCCATCACCCCGCGGTCCACGCCGCTTCCCCGAGCGGGTCATTCAGCGTGGGGTCACGGACACTGTAGGAGCGCGAACCATGACACCGAGCACCGACGACGATCCACTCGATGCACTACTCGAGACCGATACCTTACGAGAGGCGGTGGAGGATGCTTACCTCCAGGTGGGAAAGCAGGCGAAGAAGCTCGTCCCCGTCCCGCTGGAATGGAACAAAGCCCTCCTCGACGAAAAGAAGCGCCAATGTTTGCGGCATCTCATCGCGGCGGCGGACTCTATGGACGAACTCTTCTACCATCAGGTCTGGCGTGGCAACCTCAGCTTGAAAGCGGCGCTGGACGCGTTCACCGGGACGGCGGCGGAAACGGTCCGGCACTACTACGAGATCATGGCGGGTCCGTTCGATCGGCTCGCGGGGTTCGAGCCGTTCCTCGGATCGATTCCGCATCCTACGGGTGCGGGCTATTATCCACCGTCGATGACGAAGGAAGCGTTCAATGAATGGCTCGAGGCGCACCCCGACGATGCGGACGCGTTCGAGAGCCATTACACGCTCATCAATTACCGCGACGAGGACCCGTCCACCGGCGAACTGGTCGCCGTGCCCTATCCCGAGGTGGAGGCCTACCGACCGCTGTTGAGACGCGCCCAAAAGGAATTGAAGATGGCGGCAAACCATTGCGCCAACGAATCGCTGCGCAAGTTCCTCCTCAGCCGCGGCGAGGCGTTCTTCTCCAACGATTATTACGTCAGCGACTGCGACTGGATGGATGTGTGCGATAACCTCATCGATGTGACCATCGGTCCCTATGAGGTCTATGAGGACGGACTCTTCAACTACAAGGCCGCGTTCGAGGCGTTCATCTGCCTCAAGGACCCGGACGCCAGCGCCGAGCTCGCCATGTTGGAACAGTACCTCCCCGACCTCGAAGCGGCGCTCCCCATCCCCGACGAGCACAAGAACCCGGACCGCGGGTTCGAGTCGCCCATCACCGTGGCCGACGAGGTCTATGTCGCTGGTGATACACGGGCGGGCGTCCAGACCCTCGCGTTCAACCTCCCCAACGACGAACGCGTGCGCGAGGCGAAGGGATCCAAGAAGGTCATATTGCGCAATGTGATGCATGCGAAATACGACGGTATCTTCATCCCCATCGCGAATGTGGTGCTCGAGGGCGACGCGGTAAAACGTTGCAGTTTCGACGCGTTCTTCCGCCATACGCTCATGCACGAGATGGGCCATGGGCTCGGGCCGGGGAGGATCGAGAAGGATGGCGAGAAGATCGAGGTGGCGCGTACCTTGCGCGACCGCTATACCGCCATCGAGGAGGCGAAGGCGGATACGCTCGGGATGTATTGCAACAGCTGGCTGATCAACGAAGGTATATTGGAGAATGCCTCACTCGAGAGCGTGACCACCACCTTTCTAGGCGGGATATTCCGCTCCATACGCTTCGGCGTGCACGAGGCGCACGGTCAGGCCAATGTGATCATCCTCAATTATCTTCTCGAACACGGCGGATACCTCTTCGACCCTGAGACCAACCGGTTCGGCGTGGATCACCATCGTGTTCTCGAGGCGGTGCGCGACCTCGCCCACGACCTATTGATGATCGAAGCGATGGGCGATTACGACGCCGCGGGCGCGTTCATCGAGGAGTACGGCACGCTGAAGGCGGAGCACGAGCGTGTCCTCGGGTCGCTTGCGACGATACCGATCGATATCGAGCCGGTGTTCGACCTCGATTTCTGACCGATAAATCCATCCATCC
>CAZSUE010000269.1:2422-6688 GCA_964609045.1 uncultured archaeon
ACCACCGATAAATCCATCCATCCACCACCGATAAATCCATCCATCCACCACCGATAAATCCATCCATCCACCACCGATCCAATACCGATCATCGGCCGCGCGAGGGACGAAAAGACATAAAGGGAAATATGGACCTAGTTACAGGATGAGGACGCAGCTCCAGACGATCCGATGAACGATGATCGGTCCTTCATCCAGAACGGGACGGTGTGCCGAGAGACTGGCGTCGAGGAGCGGTACACACCTGGATCGACTGAGAGGCCGAGACAGAGACAGAGACAAAGAGAGACAGAGAGGGACAGAGAGAATGAGCGAACGAGATCGGGAGAACGAGACAGCGATCCAACGCGAGAGTCGGATCGTAACGAGAAATCGTCCACCCGATCAAATCAGATCAGATCAGATCAGATCATTGGAATATGAACAGTTGAAGAGTAATTGAACAGTAATCGTACCGACGAGCGGACGGGATGATGTTGAGCGAACTGGACGATCGTGATGCGGCGATCAAGGCGTTATTGGAGTATCGTCGTCAGCAAGGCGACGATACCACCAGCAGCAACAATACGAGCGATACCAGCGGTACGATCGCCCACGACGAGCGCACGATACATAAACGCCCGCACGGCAGCGTTATCCATACGAGCGCGGAGCTCGCCACACGGTCGTACCACGGTAGGCGCCCACCGGCGTCCTCGCGATCACTTTCTCCGTCAGCCACTCGGCGTGCGTCCCGCAGCTCGTCCCGACCGCGGCCCCAACCGCGGCCCCAACTGGAGGACCGTCCTCAACCAGCATCCGTCTCTGTGCCGCATGCAGATAAAAGGGTCTTTAACGGCGCGAAACGGATGTGGACGCGGTTTAGGAATTGTGCCGACTCGTTCGAGCAGTGCACGATCGTCTTCGACGGCGATGCCGATGGGTTCACCTCGGCGCTGGTGCTCAAGGACCTACTCGAAGAGGCGGGGTTCGCCATCGGTTCTAAACAGCTCCTCCCGCTGAACCATTTCGAGCTGGCGCAGCTCCAGATGACGGAGGATCGGATCTGGTTCTTCGTCGATCTCCAGCCGCCGCACTATGCGGACCATGTCTTTTGTATCGACCATCATCATCTGATCCGCGATTGGAAGACCTATATGCCACCGCAGTACAAGCAGCACTTCTTCATCGTCGCACCGCGCGAGGAGATGGGTACTGAACCAACCGCCGCGGTCCTCCTCGTCGCCTATTTCGCCCATATCGCCCGCGGCGGCACCACATCGTATCACGAATTCCTCGCGGAGATGGGGTGGGCGAAGAATGCGATGAGTGCGAAACTGGTCATGCTCGGCACGATCTCCGACAACCTCTGGCTGCTGCGGACCCGAACTGATAATTCGTTGCGCATATGGGTCCGCGCCCTCGGTTTCGACGAGCACCTCCTCATCAAGGCATCGGTGGCGATCTCGCTCATCCTCGGTCGAGAAGAGGACCGCATGGCGGGGCTCGGTCCGGTCATCGCCCGCGAAGGTAAACTCAGCAATACGATCCTCGAGGCGGTGGTGAACCTCCTCCCGAAAAAGACCGCGAACCTCTTCAATTTCGCCAAGCGCGTTGACCGGGAAGCGCGCCGCTTCGTCGAGGACCGCGTGAGGGAGGTGGCCGAGGGGATCGAGTTGTGCAAGAAACAGATCGAGCGCGACGCGCGGCGACTGGAGCAGTACGAACGCGCCATGCCGGTCTCCTTACGCGAGAACCGGCAGCGGATGATCGAGATGCTCGAGACGGTGGGCGACCGGTCGAAATCGAAGTGGAAACAGATCGAGTTCTATGGCAAAGAGATCGACCGGCTCCACAAGAGTCTCGAGAGCGCGCACAACCAGCTCGATACGCTGCGCAAGCGCCATGCGCAGATCGGTCCCAATAATATCCGCGGGATCGCGGTTTTTCTCCCAAAACAGAGTTCGGATCAGGTCAAGGGCATCCTCGCATCGCTCCTCTATTATTTCGGGCAGCACAATATCGTCATCGAAGAGCGCGACGGTGTGGCGGTCTGGGGCGCGCGCGGGTATACGAAGGCGGAGCTGGAGCAGACGCTCACCACCCTCACCTTCGACCGCGACCTGCTCAATACCTATCGCGAAATCGAGAACGCGTCGCAGTCGCTCCCGCCCATGCTGCGCAAGGCGGTGAACATCGCGTCGTTCGTGACCTTCGAAGAGCGCTATGTCGCCGAGGGCGGTGGCCGCGGGCGCGTCTTCGGCGGGTCGATCAAAGGCTCGGTCCCACAGCTCTTTGCGACGATCGAGACGCCCGATCTCGAAGAGAAACTGCGCGAGCTCATGGCGCACGGTCAGCTCGCCAGGGCATTGAAGGGGCTGACCGAGGGCGAATCGCTGATCCCGACCGCGCAGGCGGTGCGCGCGAAGCTCAAGACCCAGAACTGGGTTACGATCCAGATCGGCAGCGGTGTGAAAAGCGGCGATATCCTCGACGGTGAGTGGGGAATGATCATCGCATGGCTCGCCGGCGCCAAGCGGAACATCGGCCCGCAAGATAACGTGTGGACGGTCGGGTCATGAAATGAAAATGTCGATCGCAAAATAATGTGCACGGGGAGGGCGATGAATAGATGAGGAGTGTTTTGGGATCGAGGTGGACGGGAGATGCCGTGTGGTCCCCTGCTTCGTGGTATTGGTCGTCACTTTCACGGGCCTCGATGAAGCGGCGTCGGCGAACACCGGGGCATAGCGCGCCTTCCGGAGGCGATACGGGTCGGCGCTCACCTATAACAAATTGAACGAGCGCACAACGATCTCTTCGCGGTGGGCGAGATGGTGCGACCAGTGTGGGCCGGCGAGGTGCAGACCGCTCGGATCTGGGTCGAGGGGATGCCAGACCTCGATGGAGCACGATCATGGTTGGGCCGTTCCTTCAAGCGCGCAGATCATGGCTCCGACCGGGCCGGACGCACCTGCCCTCGGCGAGGACCACAGTTTTAAGAATAATGGCATCATTCCCACGATCGACGGAGGTCGAATATGCCGTATTATCATTTCAAATGCCCCGCATGCGCACACCAATTCGAGGACCGGTTCAGCATGGCGGAAGCGGACGGGAAGAATGTCGAATGCCCATCCTGTGGTCATCGCGGTCTCGAACGCGTCTACAAGGGTGCGGTCGCGATCAAGGGCGGTGAGGGGGGTTCTTCTTGTTCTACTTGCCCCACCTGTACGCCCGATAGCTGCAACCTTTAGCGATCTAATGCTGTCGTGGACGCCATGCGATTGATCGAGCGGCTCGTGGAAGAGGTCCGTGCACCCGCTATGGAAACCCCCCTCAAAGGGGTCTGGGTCGGGCTCTCATGGACCGTGGTGGAGAGCCGTTACGCCGGGATGTCGCACACCTATAAGACCGGGCGGAAGGTGACCATCGAGAACGAGGGTCGGCTCGACGAGGAGCCGCTTTTCGCGCTCGTCGAGCGCGCGCTGAGCTGGGAGCCGTTGGAGGCGAGCATCGGTCTTGCGGCGATCAATTCGCTTCTCGCCGCTCTCGCCGCAGGGGGGAGTTCGGGGAGCGTGAACCCGCTCATCGAGCGACTTGCGCGCGGGCGAACGGTGACGATCATCGGGCGGTTCCCGTTCAACGACCGCGTCAGCGCCATCGCCGAGCGTGCCTATAAGCTCGAGATCGACCCCGGGCCGGGTGAGCTGCCCGCGCCGGCGGCGGAGAGCGTGATACCCGCCTCCGACCTCCTCGTGGTCACCTCCACCGCGTTGATCAACCACACCCTCCAGCGGCTGCTCGAGCTGGCGAGCGACTGTTTCGTCATCCTCCTCGGCCCGAGCACGCCATTCTCGCCGCTGCTTTTCGAGTACGGCGTCGATATCCTCGCCGGCGTCGAGGTCCATCAATGCGACGAACTCGTGCGGACCGTGACCCAGGGTGCCAAGACATTTCGTCGGTTGGATGGGGTCACCCCGCGGATGATGGTGCGGCCCGGGCTGGAGGAGCGTCATATCACAGCGGCGCCGTGAGCGACCCGCCCGATCGGCGGATGAACTGACCGGAGTGATCGTGCTGCGATCACCGATCCTAATTGCACAATCGCGTCCTCAGTGACCGAACAGCGTGACATGCGACCCTTTAAATAAGGACGACGCGATCGGGGCGGATGTGTCGTGCGGTGGTACCGCTCACGGCGCTGGCGAGTCGGGTTTCGATAGTATGGCATTGTTCTACGACAAGTTCATCACATTGCTTGCTGCGGAGGATAAACCGGGTGCG
>CAZSUE010000270.1:0-6687 GCA_964609045.1 uncultured archaeon
ATATGGCATACTATACCGTCGCACACTATTTCGAGGAGGAGGGCGTCGTTGCGCCCGAGCGGATCGACGATACGCTTTTCGATCACATCTTTCTCGGCGAGGGTGACCCCGCGGCGCTCGCGGATGAGCACG
The DNA here is from genome assembly GCA_964609045.1 of uncultured archaeon. Lineage (GTDB taxonomy): Archaea > Thermoplasmatota > Penumbrarchaeia > CAZSUE01 > CAZSUE01 > CAZSUE01. The sequence goes on from CAZSUE010000270.1 coordinate 133, forward strand.
GGCTCGACCCACAGCTCCTGGCACGCATGCGCAACGAGTTCGTCTATTGGTACCCGTTCGATTTCCGCGGCTCCGGCAAGGATCTGATCCAGAACCATCTCTGTTTCTGTCTCTTCAACCACACCGCGATCTTTTCCCAAGAGTTCTGGCCATGCGGCTTTGGCGTGAATGGCTGGGTGCGCGTGGACGGCGCGAAGATGAGCAAATCGCGCGGGAATTTCTATACCCTCCGCGAGGTGATTTCCGAGTTCGGTGCCGATCCGGTCCGGCTCGCGCTCGGGTATGCGGGCGAGGGCATCGACGACCCCAATTTCGATACCGATTTCCTCAAGACCGCACCACGGCGCCTCGAGGCGCTCTACGAACAGGCATGCGACTATCATCCCCCCATCGAGAACGACACGAACGACGAGGCAGAAGATATTGACGACAGAACACTGCGGCATGTGGATCGGTGGTTCCTCTCCGTTCTCAACCGCACCATCGCCGAGGTGCGAGACGCGATGGAGACGACGAACTTCCGCACCGCGCTCAAGTACGCCTATTTCGATCTCCAGAACCAATTGAAACGCTATCTCAGGCGTTGCGGCGACGCGCACTCGCCCGTCGTAATGCGCGCGTTCGTCTCCGCGCAGATCAGGATGCTCGCACCGTACATCCCGCATTTTTGCGAGGAGGTCTGGGAGGCGCTCGGCTACGACGGGTTCATCTCGACCGCGCCGTATCCGGAACCGGACGACTCCGTTATCGACCGCGCGGTGGAGGAAGAGGAATCGTATCTCGACGCGGTGGTGGACGATATCAACTCGATACTGAAGGTCACCAAGCTCGATCCGACATCCATCTATATCTATACCACGCCAAAATGGAAACGGGCGGTGTTCGAGACCGCACTGGACAAGCTCGACGAGGGCGACCTCGCCATGGGCACGATGATGAAGACGGTGATGACCGATCCCGCACTCCGCAAGCGGGGCAAGGCGGTCAGTACATATGTGCGCGAGCTGGTGGCTGAGATGGGGAAACTGAGCGCGAACGAGCAAGAACGGCTGCGCATCGCCATCGATGAAGAGGCGGTGCTCGATGCGGCGCGTGGCTATCTCGAAACGCTCTTCGACGCCGAATGTCATATCCATTCCGCCGACGACGACGAGTGCTACGACCCGGTCGATAAGGCCGCTGCTGCGGTCCCACGCCGACCGGCGATCTATATCGAGGAGGACCAGGGAGACCACGGGCACCCAGACGACCAGCGCTGACGAACGGTGCGGTCGCGGACGGTGCGGGCGAACGCATATTACGGTGGAGCGCATACGAATGACTTGAGCGAGAACCGACACCGACATGGGGTGAAGTGAAGTGGTCCCTGATGCGAGCGACCGGCCGAAACGGAAACGAGCAATGCGCAAGAAGAAGCGGCGGAAGGTCCGTAGGAGCGCGAAAGAAGAAAAAGCGCAGCCGAAAGGTCTATGGGAATGTCCGCAATGCGGTGGCGAACTCTATCTCCTTTCGCGTTCGTTCCCGCAACGCGTTCGGTGCTATAGCTGCAAGAAGAACTGGCTGATGCGCTCGGAACGGTCCGATATTCGTTGGCTCGCGCCGGGTGAGGAGTCCACAGTGGCCGCCGAGAAAAGCGGGCCGCGCGATATCATCGTCATCGGCGACGGCGCGGTGGGCAAGACCTCGCTGATACGGCGGTTCGTTCACGACGAGTTCGACGATAAATACCTCACCACCATCGGGAACAAGATCTCCGAGACCAAAGTCGAAATACCGCTGGAGGGCGGTGGGACGACGGACCTCGGACTGAAGCTCTGGGATGTCTCCGACCAGCGCGGCGATCGCTCGACGCAATCTTTTGCGTTCGAGCGCGCCGACGGCGGCATCCTCGTCTGCGACCTCCTCCGCAAGGATACGCTCCGCGGGCTCGAAAAGTACTGGTTGCCGAACCTCAAAGCGGTGGCGGGCGACCTGCCGCTCGTCTTTGTCGCCAATAAATCCGATCTCCTCTACGGCACCGATTATAGCATGGAGGAATTGGAGATGATCATTCTCAGCGCGGACGAGATCGAGGATGTCGTCGCCAAGTACGACGCGCCGGTCTTTCGTACCAGCGCGCTCAACGGCGAGAATGTGGAGGAGGCGTTTTTCGCTGCGGCGAAATTGGCACTCGAGGGTTGAGCGCGACCTGCAGCGATTGGTCCAGGTATATAACTTTAATGGGGAAGACCTAAGTAGGGGCTCCTCTCCGCTCCGTTCTGGCAGATGGTTCCCGCTCCTGGGGTGACGGCGGTTGACGGCGCTGAGCGGGTGAATGAAATTGCGACCCTCTCGGTTGGATCGATGGATACGATCCACGCGGGATAACAACGGCGAGCGTCTATTTCGCGCGGGACGCACTCGAACGAACGGTCCCGCTGAAGGTGCACTTCGGCGAACCCGGAAATGTAATCTTCATCAACGGAGAAGATAATAATTTGTATCCGAACGCCGTTCGCGTGGCGATCGAAATGGCTCGAACGATCAATGTCATCCTCACCGGCGACGCGGGCTCGGGCGTGCTCGCCGCGTGTCTCGCGCACCCGGCGGTGAAGCGGGTCAGGGCGCTCACGCGGCGCAGCACCGGCGTCGAGCACGAGAAGCTCGATGAGATCATCCATGCCGACTTTTCCGATCATTCCGCGATCGAGCCCGAACTCGCAGGACATGACGCGTGTTTTTGGTGTCTCGGGGTCGCGCAAGGGACGGTCGGCAAGCGCGAGTATCATCGCATCACCTACGCGTTCGCCGTCGCTGCCGCAACGGTCCTCGAGCGGGTGAAACCCAAAATGACCTTCTGTTTCCTCAGCGGGAAAGGGACGAGCGAGAACAGTCGGATGCGGTGGGCGCGGGTCAAGGGTGAGACCGAGGCGGCGCTGGCACAGTTCGATCTCACGCTCTATAACTTCCGCGCGGGGTTCATCCACCCCGTCGACGGGCGCAAGAGCGGGTATGTTAGCGCGCGGTTCCTCTACCCGTTCATCAAGCGCTCGAAGCGGCTCTGCGTGGAGGCCGACGAGCTCGGACGCGCGATGATCAACGCCACACGCTACGGGTACGAGCAGTCGACGCTCGAGAATGCGGCGATACGTGCGCTCGCAGCGCGTGGAGGGAGTTGAGAGCAGTATCCTCCCCTAACGGGTTATGCAACCGTTGGATACCCTTGCCACCGTCTGCGCCAAATACCGCACTGGCCCACCTATTGGCCTCTTACATAATCCTCGTTCTTATGCAACAGCCGGATACCCTTGCCCCCGTCTGCGCCAAATACCGCACTGGCCCACCTATCGGCCTTTTACATAATCCTCGTTCTTATGCAACAGCCGGATACCCTTGCCCCATCCGCCGATACCGACTTACACCGCCACGATGAAGGCTGAGTATAGACATCTGCGCGTCTGATTGCCGTGCGGTATACAGTACAGTGTACAGTTAAGTGCATGTGCAACGGAGGTTTTTTTTGGCTCAGCCGGCTGGCTCGGCGAACGAACGGGGGCGACGGTGAACGGCCGATCATGTGTCGACGTATTTTTAAACCTCCATCCCGTCAGGAGCTATCTCTCACCGCCCCTCTCCCGGTCGCAGTGCTGCGATGGTGCGGGGGGGACGGAACGCCCCAACGGAAGCATGGATATGAAAGCGATCATCATCGGTGCAGGAAAGGTCGGGTTCGCGCTGGCCGAGTCGGTACGACGCAAGGGCCACGATGTGATCGTGGTGGATAAGGACGAGAGGGCCTGCGAGAAGATGCGCGACCTCGATGTGATGGTGATCAAGGGCAACGGTGTGAAGCCCGATCTCCTCGATTCGCTCGAGCTCTCCAGTTCGGACTATTTCTTCGCCGTGACCGACGATAACGAGACGAACCTCGTATCGTGCTCGCTGGCGAAATCGGAGGGGTGCACCACCATCGCGCGGATCAACGGCTCGGAATATATCGCGCGCCCGATCTCGAAACGCTTTTTGAAGATCGGGATCGATTTTGCCGTCTCGCCGGAACGGATCATCACGGAAAAGATCGCGAATATCATCACCGTCCCCTCTGCGATCAATATGAACCTCTGGCTCGGCGGCAAGATCAACGTGATCGAGTTCAAGGTGCTGAAGAATTCGGAGGTGGAGGGGAAAAAGATCGCCGAGCTCGGCATCCCTTCAAATGTGAACCTCGGCGCGATCATTCGTGGAAACACGGTGATCGTCCCCCGCGGCGACAGCGTATTGGAGGTGAACGACAAGGTCATCGCCATCCTCAGCCACAAGAGATCGAAGAAGGAGATGCTGCGGCTCATGGGGAAGTCGAAGAACACGGTGGAGCGCGTCCTCATCGTGGGCGCGTCGACGGTGGGGCTGAATGTGGCGCGCATCCTCGAACGGCTCGGCATCGATGTCAAAGTGCTCGAGGACTCGGAGCTCCGCGCACGCCACGCCGCGGAGCGGCTCCGCTACGCCGAGGTCATCATGGGCGATGTGAAAGACAAGCGGGTGTTGATCAAAGAGGAGATCCAGAACATGGACGCCCTCGTCGCAGCATACGGATCGGAAGGGCTCAATGTCCTCGTATCGCTCCTCGCCAAATCGTTCGGCGTGGAGAAGACCATCGCGCTCGTGCCCGAGCTCACGCTCAAATCGCTCATCGAGACAGTGGGCGTCGACATGGGCGCCTCGCCGCAGCTCGAGACCGCGAAGATCATGCTGCGGCTGGCGCGCAAGCTCCATCCGCTCAACGCCATCCCGATCCACGGCGGCGACCTCTACGTGCTCGAGATGTATGTCTCGGAGAGCTCGAAGGTGCGCAATAAGCGCATCGAGAAGGCGCGGTTGCCGGAGCAGGCCATCGTCGGTGCGATGATCCGCGACGGCAAAACGATCATCCCGCGCGGGTACGTCGAGTTCAAAGAGGGCGACCAGGTCCTCTTTTTCGTCTTAAAAGAAGAGATCGAGAATGTCGAGGCGCTCTTCACATGAGATGGGATGTGGTCGTGGGGAACCTCGGGTCGATCCTCAAGCTGTTCGGGCTCGCCTTTCTCGTGCCGGTCATACCCGCGCTATGGTACTGGGAGGAGCCGCTCCTCGGTGGTGTTTTCCCCTACACAGCGGTCATCTTCCTCTGCATGGTCGGCATGACCACGATGATGGGCCTCATCATGGAGCATTTCGGGATGGCGGAGGATTTCCATCACAACGAAGCGATCCTCGTGGTCAGTTCCGCCTGGCTGCTCCTCGCATGGATCGCCGCGCTCCCGTTCCTCTTTACCGGCACGCTCCATTCGCCTATCGACGCGTTCTTCGAGTCGATGTCCGGGATGACCACCACCGGGTCCACCATCCTCGCCTATCCGCTGGAGCAGTACCATAAGAGCGTCATCCTCTGGCGCGGCCTCCTCCAATGGCTCGGTGGGATGGGCGTGATCGTGCTCTCGGTGGCGATCCTCAGCAAGCTGACCAGCGGCGGGCTCAGCCTGCTCGAGGCGGAGTCGCCGGGGCCGACCATCACGCGGCTGAAGCCCAAGATCAAGGAGACGGCGAAGATCCTCTGGTATATCTACGCGCTGATCACGCTGGCGGAGGTCGTGCTCCTCATGATCATGGGTGTCTCGCTCTACGATGCGGTCTCGCACGCGTTCACCACCATCGCCACCGGCGGCTTTTCGCCCTATTCCGACAGTATCGCGTTCTTCTCGCCCGGCGTGCAATGGATCATCACCGTCTTCATGATCCTCGCCGGGACGAACTTCTCGCTCTATTATCAGTTCGGCAAGGGTAATTTCAAGAAAGTGATCAACAATGTCGAGTACCGCACCTATCTCCTCATCATCGGCACCTTCAGTACGGTGGTGGCCGCGGTCCTCATTCGCACGGGGATGAGCGTGGGTGAGGCGGCGCGGCACGGGATGTTCCAAATCGTCTCGCTCATGACCACCACCGGATATGCCACCATCGATTTCGACCAATGGCCCGACATCGCGCGGATCCTCCTCCTCCTCGTGATGTTCATCGGCGGCTCCGCGGGCTCGACCGGCGGCGGGATCAAGGTGCTCCGAATCCGGCTCCTCTTTAGCATGTTCGTCCGGAAATTCAAGCAGTTCCTCAACCCACGCCGGGTCATGGTGGTGAAGCTCCACGATAATGTGGTGGCGGAAAAGACGCTCCATACCATCTCCGTCTTCTTCTTCGCCTATATCCTCATCTTTGCGTTCGGGACGGTGGTGATGGTGGCGTACGGGCTCGATATCATCTCTGGTATGGGCGCGACGGCGGCGACGCTCGGGAATGTGGGGCCGGGGTTCGGTCTCGTCGGGCCCACGAGCAACTATCTCACCGTCCCACATACCGGTCGGCTGATCCTCGCGCTCTTCATGTGGATCGGCAGGCTCGAGATCTTTACCGCCGTGGTGCTCTTCGATAGACGGTTCTATCGCCAGCGACGGTTCATCAACTTTATACGCTTCAAACGGTAGGGGCATACATACATACATACATACATACATACATACATACATACATACATACATACAT
>CAZSUE010000271.1:0-6654 GCA_964609045.1 uncultured archaeon
ATGACGAACTCTCCCACCGATCTGCGCACGAAGAAGGCCAGCGCGAGGAGGACGCCGGCGAGAAGAAGCATGAGCGCGTGCCACCGCGTTCCGGCCTTTTCGGCATGGGATGAGGGTGGTGCACGATCGAGCCCTGCGACGGTGAGACAGAACGCGCCGGTGACCATGGCGATGGCGGTGGGCTCGGTCACCACGAGATAGCCGTAGCGTACGGCGAACGGTGCGGCGGCGTAGGCAATGGCTGCGATGAGCCCGGCGCGGCGGTGGAAGAGTCGCCTACCGAGAAAGAAGAGAATGGCGGTGGTCACACTGCCTGCGACCACTGCGACCATGCGCCCGGCGAGGATGGTCTGGCCCATGATCGTATACATCCCGGCGATACAGTAGAGGAAGAGCGGCGAGCGGGTATGAAAATCGAGGAACGGTCGCGCGCCTTGGTAGACCCGCCGCGCGTCGCTGAGGTAGAGCGTCTCATCGGCGTCGAGCGGCGCGCTTGCGGCGAAATAGAGCCGGAGGAGGAACGCGAGTGCGACGATAGCGAGAAGGATGGCCCAACCGGGTATGGGGAGCGATAAAACGCGGTGACCGCCGCGCGGTTCCGATGGGTCCGAACGCGTCGAACGCCGGCGCACACTGTGGCTGGCTGGGTGATCATCGTTCATGTAACTCTCGTTCGTGCGAACGACGGCTGTACTTTTTAAGCCTTCTCCTCTTCATTCTTGAGGGGGCGCCCCTTCTCCGTTCGTCTCCACTTCCCTCTGCGCGGCATTGTACTATAATTGTATTATGCTACAGCAGATTGCTTTGTATTATATCATATTATCACCGCGGCCGGCTGCGTGACCTCGCTGTGCGATAAGAGGAACGCGTCCCACCTATGGAATGGAGATGGATAATTTCTTAAGCACTGTGAATATTCTGGTGGGGAGGAAACAGATATGAAAGCAAAGAAACGTAAATTCCCCGCCCATGTACGTACCTTAGGGATCAAGACGGGTGGGGCGCTCATTATCGCCATGGGTGAACAGTTCGCCCGTGAGATCGATGTCTATCCCATGGACCGCGTCATGCTCGAGCACGACGGGCGGACCGCAGTGGCGACGGTCGATTTCTGGTCGGTCGAAGAGAAGAACAATGTGGGCGTGTTCGACGAGGTTGCCGAACAGCTCGCGCTCGAAGATAACGATATCATCCATATCTACCCGCTCGGCAAACCGGAATCCACACAATACATCCTCAACAAGATGGACGGTGCGGAGCTGACCAAGCCTGAGATCGAGCAGATCATCGCCGATGTGGTGGGCAACCGGCTCAATAAGGTGGAGATCGCCGCATTCATCACTGCACTATACATGAAAGGGAACACACTCAACGAGACCCATTTTCTGACGACGGCGATCGCCGAGACCGGCAACACGATCTCGATCGAGCGAAATATTATCGCCGATAAACACTGCAGCGGTGGCGTACCGGGCAACCGCACCACGATGCTGGTCGTCCCGATCATCACCGCGCTCGGTATCACCATGCCCAAAACGAGTTCACGGGCCATTACCTCCGCCGCGGGGACCGCCGATACGATGGAAGTACTCGCAGAGGTCGATTTTTCGCGGGAGCGGTTCCTCGATATCCTCGACGCGGCCAACGGGTGCATCGTCTATGGTGGCAAGCTCAATATCGCCTCGGCGGACGACAAGATGATACGGGTGCGTAAGCCGCTTGGGATCGACCCCGAATCGCTCCTCCTCGCGTCGATCATGGCCAAGAAATACGCCATGGGCGCCACCCATATCATCTTCGATCTCCCGGTGGGCGAAGAAGGGAAGTTCCGGCACCTCGGCGAAGTGCGGCATATGGAACGCGAATTCCTCAGTCTCGGCCGCAAGCTGGGGATGAACATCGATGTGCTGATCACCGACGGGAACGAACCGGTGGGTCGCGGTATCGGGCCGGTGCCGGAAGTCCACGATGTGCTCGATATCCTCCAGCGCAATGGCGGTCCACGCGATCTCGAAGAGAAATCGCTCATGCTCGCGGGAAAACTGATCGACCTCATCGGATTGGAGCAGTTCGCCAGCGATCTCAATACCGGTAAGGAGCTTGCGCGCGATGTTCTCGAGTCGGGCAAGGCGTGGAGATCGATGCAATCGATCATCCGCGCGCAGGGCGGCGATCCCACGGTAACCAGTGCGGACTTCACACCCGCCCGCCATTCGCGCGAGATACTGGCGCCGGTGAGCGGTCGGATCGTGAACACGAACAATCGTCTCCTCGCCAAGATCGCGCGTCACGCCGGTTCGCCGAGCAATAAACAGTCCGGTATCGTCTGTCGGAAGGTCTTCAACGATTATGTCCAGAAGGACGATGTGCTCTCGGTGGTCTATGCGGGGACGGTTGAGAAGCTCGATTGGGCGTTCGAGATCGTGGAAGAGGAGCATATCTACACGATCTACTAATTTTGCGCTCGTTGTATTCGCATTGCTTCATCGTCCGCTCCGTCCTCTCCCCCCGCTCGAGGATGGACCTGTGCGTGCGTATCGTCCTCCATGCGCCGGAAGTTTTATATATTTCCTCCCATGCGTGCACAAAGCTTAAGTAATTGGAAACATATGTGCACTATATGCGACGACCCACTGAGCACTATCCGCCCCCTCGGGGATGGATGATGGCGCCACCGAAAGGAGGTGGAGGTGGGGGCGGGCGCGGCCGCGGTCGTGGTCGTGGTCCCCACCGACGCCGAGGTGGCCCGGGCCGGCGACGCGGTCAGCGTTGGATCACCGCGCTCCCACCGCACAACCATTACCACCCGCAGGGTGTGCCGTCCGACGCGGTGGAAACGATCACGCTCACACTCGAAGAGCTCGAAGCGATCCGCCTCGTCGATTACGAAGGCTACGACCAGACCACCGCCGCCATGGAGATGGGCGTCTCGCGCAAGACGCTCTGGAACGACCTGAAATCGGCACGAAAGAAGGTCGCTAGCGCATTGGTCCACGGCTACGCCATCCGTATCGAGGGCGGGAATTACATGCTCCGGGGCGAGGTCACTCCCGCTCGGGAACGGGCGCATGAATAAAAGGACATAAAGGACATAAAGGACATAGGTAAAGAACATAAAGGACGACAATACCGACGACCAATCAATATAATGTGATAGCATGGGACGAAGACATCGACGTGGACACTGTCATGGAAATCGCAATCGACGCTTCTCGCGCAGGGGAGCCCCCGATGAGTACCCACCAGCCGACCCAGGCCCGCTACCACCTCCAACCCCTCCCCGCTCCTTCCCGCCTGCATCGGCACCGGCTTTACAACCGTCAGACGCCTCAGAGGGACGGCCGGTGCGGGATATGGCACCGGCATCGTCCGATCTTTCCACGAAGGAGGAGCTGATGATGCTCGAGGAGGAGGAGATGCGACTGCGCGACGAGTACAATGCCATTATCGAGCGTCTCAAAAAGATACGCGCTGAACGCGAACGTACGATCCGGGAAAGTGACACAGGAGGTGAGCGATAGATGCCCTGGGGAGATAGGACTGGCCCGACCGGGCGCGGACCGCTCTCCGGTGGCGGGCTCGGTTTTTGTGCGCCACCGGATAGGAATCCAGCGGGCTATGAGCGGGGCTGGAGGGTGCGCCGAACGCCGCTCTTTTCGCGGGTGCGGGCGCGACTCTCGCAATTTTTCTCGTCACGCCGGCGCCGGTCGTATGCGTATGGGCGCCCGCGCAACGCTCGCATGTTCTCACGCGCCGAACCGCCGGCGTGGGGACCGGGAGCGGGCACTCGCGGTCAAGAGTTCGGTTATCACGACGCCGCCGGCGCCGGTTTCGGCCGTGGATACGGTCGTGCACCTGGCATTGGTGGCGGTCCTGGTCCTGGTCCTGGTCCTGGTCCTGGTCCTGGTCCTGGTCCTGGCCGTGGTCGAGGTCGTGGTCGTGGTGGCGGCGGTGGACGGTACTGATGGACTGATCGACCGTTGCATATCAGCATAAATGGTAAGGTCGTGCAAAGCGTGCATTGAACTGTGGGATCATATAGGAATCCAAGAACTGTGAACGAGAAAAAAAATACCATAAAGGAGGCAAACATTATGCCATGGGGAGATAGAACAGGTCCCTGGGGCGAAGGTCCGAGAACGGGTCGAGGCGCAGGGTATTGCTCCGGCTATCCAGTACCCGGTTCTGCCAACCCCGATGTTCCCGGTCGTGGCCGTGGTTACGGTTACGGTCGCGGGCGTGGTTGGGGTGGCGGTCGTGGTCATGGTCGTGGTCGTGGCTGGGGCCGCGGTTTCGGTCGCGGTCGTGGCTGGGGCCGTGGGTATCCGTATTACCCGCCGGCGTACAACGACCCTGCCGGCGAGCCGTATCCCTACCCGTACGCTCCGGTACAATCTTCGCCCGAGGACGAACTCAAATACCTCGAATCGGCGGCAAAGAATGTGGAACAGGAGCTCGAGACGATCCACAAGCGTATTGCCGACATCAAGAACGAGTTGGATTGAACGCGGTTCGTCCGTGCTCGTACCACCTAGTAGTCACCGATCGTTCGAGCAATCGTGGGGAGCATTGCTTCCCACTTTTTTTCTTTTTCATTCATTTGTTACTTTTTTAAGGGTGACCATTTTTTATTTTTTCGAAGAAGAGGGGGTCATTTTGCGCGTTTCGTTCCCATTCCGTTTTCGTTCGTTCTCCGTTTTCGCCGCGCTGAACTTGTCGTCCAGTGCCGATGCCGGCGCTGCGGGCGTTCACGGCGGTGGCGATGGATATGATGATCGAGATCAATATGACCAAAATGACCAAAATGATCAAGATGATCGTACGACACGGTCCAATGCCCGGCGTGGCATCCGTGCCGCCATCATGTCGATCATTGCGTTGGGTGCACTGGCCGCGGCGAAGGCGATCGTCGGTACCCAGTTGGGCAGTATCGCGCTGGTGGCCGACGGTCTCCATTCGTTCTCCGATATTTTCGTTTCCGCCACGGTGATCTTCGGGTTGATCTTCCTTACCCGCGAACCGACGAAGCGTTTTCCGTATGGCTATGCGCGGGTAGAGACCTTTGCATCGCTCGTCGCCGCCGGTTTCATCCTCTTTTCCGCTGCCGGGATCGGGTATCAAGCGATCCAGTCGCTTCGGTCGCCGTCGGAGGTGGAGCGATCGCTCCTCGCCATCGCTGTTGCAGCCGCCTCGGCGATCACCCTTCTTGCCATCGCCGGTTATAAGTCGCGAGTGGGGCGTGCGATCGGCTCGAAGGCGCTGATGGCCGACGCGAAGCATTCGCTCAGCGATGTACTCTCCTCGCTCATCGTCGTGGGCGGGCTGATCGGGAGCGCGATCGGCTATCCGCAGCTCGAGGCGGTGGCCGGGCTCATCATCGCCGCGTTCATCGTCAAGATCGGGGTGGAGGTGAGCCGCGACGCGGTGCTCGTCCTCCTCGATGCATGGGACGAGCCCGGCATCACGGAAGCACTTTCCGAGATCGCAGAACAATATCCCGGTGTGCGCGGGATGCACAAATTGCGGTTGCGCAAATCCGGTCCCTATATCTTCGGCGAGATGCATCTCGAGGTGGACCCTACGCTCAGTATCGCGCAGTCCGATCAATTGGTGACCACCTTGAAGCATCGGTTCCGGGACGAGGTGGAAAATATCGAGACATTCACCATCGAGACCGAGGCGAAGCGCCGCGAAAGCGCATGTGTGGCGGTCGGTGTCGAGGACGACACCGGTCTCGATGCGCCGGTGTCTGCGCATTTCGGTGAATGCCCGTATTTCGTTCTCGCCCATGTCGAACTCGAGCGCATAGACGATACTGCACCGGCGGTGCTGGGTGAAGGAGACGGCGTTTTCGAGATCGGGAGCGTGCGCGTCCGCGACATCGCGCGTCACGAGACCATTTCGAACCCCGGCGCCGCGCTGGAGCGTCGCCGCGGCGCGGTAGCGGCGCAAGCGCTGCTCGATGCGGGCGCAGAGCTCTTGCTCACGGAAAATATCGGCCCCGGCGGATTCTATCTCCTCCGTGAGAAGCTCGTGGAGGTGCGCGCGCTGCCGACGGAAATGGTGGGGGACGCTGCAGGCGGAGTGATCGCGCGTTATCCTGATTTGGATACGATCGAGGACGAGGATATCCAACGCTCCAACCGCCAAATGCAACAGAAAGTGACATAGGGGGTCGCCGATCGTTACAGCCGACGCGCTCCGTCCTCATCTCGTGCAGGGCACGCTACCGTCTCTCCGCATACTGCTTGAGGATGTGCGCCATATCCGCCCGAATACTTTCACCGACCCCACGATCGAGCTTCTATAGCTCTACTGCGATGCTCCATTGTCGCGTCCCGGGTGCCATTACCGGGGCGTTTACCGAACACAACCAATGGAGGAACAGGCATGCAGCGACACCCACCAGCACCAGTCCCAGCACCAGCAACGAAAGCGCCGCGCGCGCGCAACGGCCCACGACCGCCCCGGCTCTGATGATCGCAATTCTTTTTATGCGGGGCGGTGAGCGCGATGTGCTGCCAGCCCCCGATCGCGATCGCGATCAGGACCGAGGAGGATTTCGAACGGCAGTTCCCCGACGAGGTGGTTTTCTATCTCTGCCTCTGCCTCTGCCCCGTCGGGATAAGCGCGAAGGAGCTCTCGCGGAGGCTC
>CAZSUE010000272.1:0-6648 GCA_964609045.1 uncultured archaeon
GGCGTGATCTGATTATATAGCTTTTGCCCAATAATACTATATAGTGGGTCAATGCGGATAGGCGAACGCGCATTCCGGTGCATTGGGGCTCGCATCGCCCGCATCGTCCGCATCGCCCGCATCGGCGAGCAAGTATGGTCGTGCACGAAAACGCACGGCGCTCCGACGGGGGTATGGGACGCTACGCAGACTACGGATAGAAAATATACCGCGCCCACGCACCAATATACCACTGCAGCAACGCAGCTCGTCGCTACCGATCGGCGAACTGTTGGCCGATACGGTCGAGCACGCGTTGCGCGATGGCGCACTTGTCGCCGGTGACCGGCTCGTTATCCTCTGCATCGACGATGAACACGCGGTTGGCGTCGAGTGAGACATCGCCGAGGAGGTTGGCCACCATCAGATCGGCGGGGATAGCGGCGCGGCGGTGTGAGGCGCATTTGAGAAGCTGCTCGATGCTGATCTTGGATTCCGCCTTGTATCCCACGAGGAAGCACCGTGGCCAGCGCTCGCGGACCCGCTCGATGATCTTGGGCGTGGGAAGGAGGGTGAGCTCCCAGGACGCCTTCCCCGACGGGATCTTGCCGGCGTTTTTGTCGACGGTATAATCTGAGATCGCGGCACAGCAAATGACGATGTCGAACTGCCCGGCGGCTTCGTCGAGGAGGGTGGCGAGGGACGCCACCGTGGTGAAGCGTCGCGTTTCGAGATAGGGCGGCACCTCTGTGTGGCTATGGCCATACCATAGCTCTACCTCTGCGCCGGCGGTGAACGCTTTCGTGGCGAGGCAGACCGCGGTGCGGCCCGAGCTGCGGTTGGTGAGCACGCGCATATCGTCGATGGGTTCCATGGTGGCGCCACCGATGATCAACACCCGCTGGTCGCGCAGCGGATGGCTCGCAAGCATCCGCTCGGTATAGGCCACGACCGTCTCGACACCGGGGAACTTCGCTTTCTTCTCGGCCATGCGTGGTGCGATGAACTGGACGCCGTGTTTTTCCAGCTTATCGATGTTCACGGTGACGATGTCGTGCTGATACATCGCCGCATGCATCGCCGGCGCGATCAACACCCCGATACCGGTACCGAGCGCTGTTGTAGCAAAGGTCGTCACCGGCGTATCATCGATCCCGCAGGCGATCTTGGAGATGGTATTGGCGGTAGACGGTGCGATGAGGAGGAGATCGGCATGTCCTTCGTGCAGCCCGCAGTGCTCCACATGCTCCACGGCACCGGTCAGGGTCGTCACCGGCTTGGTGCCGCTTGCGAACTCGAGCGCGTAGGGGTGGATGATCTCGGTGGCAGAACGGCTCATCACCGGTATGACTGTGCCCCCGTGGCGGATCAGCTCGCGAACGAGCTTGACCGTCTCCACCGCTGCGATACTGCCGGTGACCCCGAGGACGATGGTGTGGTCCTTCAGCGTGGTATCCTTCGTGGCGCGGATATGGTTGCTTGGATGCATAGATATACCGTTCGGTCGGGAATTCAAAGGATCGAACCGTTCCACAGGGATCAATGTCGGTGGTGAGGGTGGTATGTGTGTGGAGAACGCCCATGATCGGGTCGAAAATAGGTGGGGCGTTTTCTTATCGTTTCAGTTTGAAGCTCACGCCGCACTCCGGGCAATATTTCCAGGTCGATTCCACCGGAAACCCGCAGAGTGGACATTTCATATCGCGTTCGGGCGGGGAGTGAGAGGGTTTGGGTGCGCGGGCCTCCTGGGTGCTGGGTGCCGGCGGCGGGGCCTGTTTTTTCTGTGGAGGTGCGGCCCTCGGTTGTTGTTGTTTTTGTTGTTTTTGTTTTTGTTGCGGTTGTTTCGGCCGTTGGATTTCGTCCTTATAATATTCGTATTGATCCGGGCCCGTTTTCTTTTTGGCGACCAGGTTGCTCCCGCCACAGATCGGGCAGATCATCGTCCCACCACAAGCATATTTCTCGCATTTCAATACCCCGAAATTTTCTCCGCAGGTATCGCAATGTTGGTTTACGAAGCGTTGACAGTTCTCGCACCATACAACCATGTTGTCACCACCCCCTTCATTAGGATACGGCTATTTGACCTTTGTGGGGGGCGATCTCGGCGCTCCGACAGGCATGGAACGCCGCTATAAGAACCGTTCAGCGTAATGTCGCAGGGAGAGATGCGACCAGTTGCTTGATCTCCTCGGTTCGATCGCGATGCACGATCAGCGTCCGGCTCCCCGCCCGGATCACGACGAGATCGCTCACGCCCACCAGCGCGACCACTTCCTCGTTCGGTCCCACCCCGTCCTTCTCCTCTTCTTCGGGACCGGTATAGACGAGATTATGTGTAGCATCATAGACCTCCAGATGCGTATTGGTCGCGTTGGCCGCGGTATCGGTATCGAGGTACGGTATCAACGAGAGCCAGTTCCCGATATCGGTCCATTCGAAGGTGGCGGCGATACAGCGTACATTATCCGTCTTTTCCATCACACCGTAATCGATGGAGATCCGTGCCAGCGGTTCGAACGCCTGACGAAGCGCGCGCTCCCATAGCGGGGTGTGGTAGTGCTGCATGGCGAGTCGTAGCGATTCGAGATGCGCGGGGAGGTATGTCTCTAGTTCCGCGATCAGTCGCCGCGTGCGCCAGACGAACATGCCGCTGTTCCAAAAATACCGCTCCGAGGCGATGTACTCTTCTGCGGTCGTGCGATCAGGCTTCTCTTTGAACCGGACCAGGTCGTAATGTCTGATCCCGTCGTCGTCGCGCACTTGTGCTCCACGCTCGAGATAACCGTAGCTTTCCGAGGGATAGCTCGGTGGGATGCCGAAGGTATAGAGGAACCGACCGTCGCTCCTCAGCGCATCGAGGATGGAGCGGAGATTGGCGTGGAAGACCTCCACCGGCTCGATCACATGATCGGCGGTGAGGACCGCCATGGCCGGGTCGCACCAGCGCTGTTCACAGATCAGCGCCGCCAGGGCGATGGCCGCGGCCGTATCGCGCCGCAGCGGTTCAGCTATAATATTCTCCGTGGGGATCTCGGGGAGCTGGTCGCGTACCAATTCGATATAATCGGCGTGCACCATGACGAGGATCTGTTCCGGCGGCACCGATCCCACGATACGGTCATAGCTCTGCTGGAGGAACGACCGCTCGCCGAAGAGTTGGAGGAATTGTTTGGGCCGCGCTTGCGTGCTCAACGGCCAGAAGCGTGTTCCCGCGCCACCGGCCATGATCACTGCGACGAGGTCGCCACCCTCCTCGCCCACGCTGCCATTGCTCCGATAACTATCATTACCATTACTATTACTATTACCGTCACCGTCACCGTTACCACTATTTTTGCCACTACCGCTTTTCGTATCTCTCGTCGGTGGGGGGTGTTTCGACGTCATGGTTCACCTCGAGGTGGTATCGCAATACCATGCTGCGTTAAAAAGGTTCAGTCAATGGTCGAGAAGAAGCGCAGACATCACCGGTCAATCGTCCTCCATAGCCTTCTGCAATTCGAGCCACTGCGCCATCGGTATTTTCTCGACGGTGAGGCGGTCCCAGGTTGGATATTCCTCGACAATGGCGAGGCGGCCGGGGAGGAACGGATAGAGCGTTTCCAATAGCCATGGTGCGATCTCGATGCGACCCCGTTCGGGTGTAAGTCGAAAAAGCGTGGACGGGACGCGGAACTGGCCACTCAACCGTCTCGCCAGCACCTCGAGCAGCACCTCCGGCCCACCGATCTCGCCCAAGAGTAGCGTCCCGTCATCGGTGAGCGTCTCGTATGCACGGTGGGTGTTCTGCGCCTGGCGGATGAGGCGGTTCCGCAGCTGGATCGCGTCCTTGTACGCGGCGGAGCAATAATGGAGCGTGAGTTCGGTCTCCGCCTCCAGCGCCCCGATCACTTGCACCGCCAGCGCTTGACTGCCCGCGATGGCCGCGCTCGAATCGGCGTCGAGGTGGAACCCACGTTGAAGGAGCGCGCATTCATTCGTCTCAGCCACCTCAAGCTCGTTGAGGTTAACGAAATCGGCCCCGATCCGATCGGCAAATCGTATCAGTTCGAGGAGTCCGCGGTCCTCGCATGGGATCGCCGGGACCTCGAGCCCCACCGACATGGTGGTCTCGCATGCGGCGGCGACCACCGCCGATACGGGCGCGTTGTCAAGATCGTACCACTGGCGCGGCGGGGGATGGAACCGTATCTCATCGAGACCCGTCCGTGCAAGCTGCACCATATAGGTCGGCTCGACCCGGCCAGCGGTATAGAGATGGATATGGAATCGTTCACCGAATTGTCGCTTCAACGCCTCGATCAGCAACTCTGTACGATCTGGAACAGATAGCGGATCGCCGCCGGTGATCCCTGCGCCTTGAGCGCGCATGGCGGTCGCCTCCGTAGTTACCGCTTCGATCAACCGCTCGTGCGGAAGCGCGGCGAGGTCCAGCGGCCGTTCGTTGGCGTAGACGATATCGCGCCCGCGCTTTCCTTCTGAGAGCGGGCAATAGTAGCATCCCTGCTCGCAGCGGCCGGTGACGAGAAGGACGAGCTTGGCGCCGCGGTCGCAGAGCCGGCATCCGTCGGGAAGTTCGCCCACGGCGAGCGAGTCGCAGCCGAGGCAGGTCCATGCATCGCGTTGGCGGTGCCTCGGACGGTGTTCGTTCATCGATGGGTGACAATGTCGGGCCTATTATTGAACCTTCGCTCATGAATCTTCGCTCATGCACGCGGACGCATGCGGGGACGTATGCGACAAAGAATGGGCCATCCAGTGCTACCAGCTCCTACTCCACTATACTCCACTATACTCTACGACAGCTCTACTCTACTCCACCCTACAATTTACTAACGCACGTATAATACATTGTTCACATCCCAACTCTGACTGGAACTGGAACGGAGCCGGTCCGCTGCGGCTCTGTCGGGTCAGTATGCTGTCCCGGTGGGAGGGCGTAGGGACGAACGTGCGTGGCAATAGTCATATCGGCGCAGCCAGCACCAGTTCGCGGGAACGGACCTGGTGAGAACGCGGGATGTGAACGCCAGAGCGGTTGTTCATCGTTCGCATCAATCTCGGTCGTACTCTTTTTGGTATGTGGCGATGGTGGCGTTGGAAATTGTGGTCGCGGCATCGCCCGAGCGCACGCTCACGCATTCCCTGTTTGTCGTCCATGGTCCGTCGTCCGCCGTTTTTCCTCTCGACCGTCACCCGTTGGCTCCTGGCTCCTCTTGCAAATAAATGCGCCCTTTGCAAATAAATATATGTAGTATCCAGCGTGTGTGGAGCTCGATGTCCGATCTCCGTGCGCGGCTCCGCACCGTGCTCTCGTCGTACGAGCCGGAGCTGATCGATGATGGATCGCTCACACCGTCCGCCGTGCTTATGATACTCTTTGGGCGTGACGAGGATATCCATTTTTTATTGACGAAGCGCGCGCGATCGCTTACGAACCACAGCGGCGAGATATCGTTTCCTGGCGGAGTACGCGCCGCGACGGACCGCTCGCTGATGGAGACCGCACTGCGTGAGACGCGCGAGGAGGTGGGCATCGACCGCGACGCGCTCGAACTGGTCGGGAGGCTGGACGATTACGCCACGGTGACCGGCTTTCGGATCGCGCCGTTCGTCGCAACGCTGGACGGAGCGGTCCGATACTGCGCGAACCCCCACGAGGTCGCCGCGGTGCTCGAAGTGCCGCTGGATATCTTCCTCACCTCCGATCACCTCACCGTGGAGCGAGGCATATTGAACGGTGAAGAGCGTACGATCTATTTTTATCATTACGGTGACCATATCATTTGGGGCGCCACGGCGTTCATCCTCCACCGGTTCGTGTTCCTGCTCACTGGATACGACCCCGCAGCAGCACTCGATGGCGTCGGGTTCGACTCGAGTATATAAAGGGCGGGACCGAAACCTACATTTCGCCCGAAAGCTATATATACTACTATAACATTCGTGGGGTTTGTCGCTCAGGGGGAACGCAACCCCAGAGGGATAACGCACTCACACCCAACCGGTGCGGGCCTGAGGTATGGATTCGTTCCAACCGATGATCGGTTCCCTTCCACGGTGTGGGAAACTGATGGAGATCCAAGAAACCCGGATCGACCGTGAACTCTTGGATCTGACATTCGCTAGGTACGGTGAAACCTGGGATGATGGTTGCATCGAAACGATGTGATCTTGTATCATTCGGTTTCATCTTACACAAGAGATCGATCCACTAAAGATACCTATGTTCAATGACAGTTGACATTAGGTGTGCAAGGTGCGATCTGCCAATATCCAGATGAATCACTTATTGTGAGCCAAACCATAGCAATTCCGGTTGATCCTGCCGGAGGTCACCGCTATTGGAGTTCGATTAAGCCATGCGAGTCGAGAGACTTCGGGTCTCGGCGAACTGCTCAGTAACACGTGGATAATCTGCCCTAAGGTGGGGAATAATCTCGGGAAACTGAGGCTAATGCCCCATAGGTCTCATATGCTGGAATGCTTTGAGGTCAAAAGTTCCGACGCCTTAGGATGAGTCTGCGGCCTATCAGGTAGTAGTGAGTGTAAAGGACTCACTAGCCAACGACGGGTACGGGCCTTGAGAGAGGTAGCCCGGAGATGGATTCTGAGACACGAATCCAGGCCCTACGGGGCGCAGCAGGCGCGAAAACTTCACACTGC
>CAZSUE010000273.1:0-6607 GCA_964609045.1 uncultured archaeon
CGTTCGAGGTCCGCCCCCTCGACCAGCTCGTAGCCGCCCACGCCGCCGATGCGGGTGCGGTACCCGGTGAGCTTCGCACCGTCACGCACGGTGAGGTTCGCCTGGATGACCACGCGCGGCACGGTGGTGATCACCGCCGCGCCTTCGGAATTGTAGAACTCGATACGACCGAACGAATCTGAATAGCCCGTCTCCACCGACACGAGCGCGTCGTCGACGGCGATGGCCTCTTCGAGCTCGCAAATCAGTGCGTGCTTCTCCGCCGGGGAGTGATCGAACGGGTCGTCCTTCGCGCGCCATTCCACCGTATCCCGGTGCGGTTCCACCGGTGCCAGGGCGACGGGGTCGCGGATGGCCGTACTGGAGATGCGCGCGAGTTTCAGCGCACTATCCACCGCGCGCTCGAGGTTGGTCCGAGAATATTCGTTCGTCGCCGCAAAGCCCCACGCGCCGCGGTAGAGGATGCGCACCGCCGCGCCCTTCTCACGCCCGGAGACCGCGTTCTTCAGCTCACCGTTCTTGACCTCCAATCCGGTGGACCGGGTCTCGCAGATACGGAGATCGCAGTAGCTCGCACCGCCCTCTATTGCGCGCTCCAGCAATGATTCCTGCACAATGTCACCGCAGGCGTTATAGCTGGGCGTTGAGAAAAAGGTTGCGTTCCTCCTTTCGATCGCATCGCCGATCGTCTGTGTGAGCTAAAACGGCACACAGCGCAGAACGCATACTTGCCCTGCGGATCTGGATTGCGCGCAGCCCCTACATCACTCGTCACTCATCGCTCGTCGCTC
Organism: uncultured archaeon; assembly: GCA_964609045.1. Classification (GTDB taxonomy): domain Archaea; phylum Thermoplasmatota; class Penumbrarchaeia; order CAZSUE01; family CAZSUE01; genus CAZSUE01. Next base: position 792 of record CAZSUE010000273.1, read on the forward strand.
GTCGCTCGTCGCTCGACTCCGGTGGCTCTCCGTCGATCCATGGCTGCCCGCAGGAGCGCTCGCCCTCGGGACAGGGACCACGGGCGCAGGGCGGTCCCGCCCGTTCGAAGAGGAGCGGCGTCGCCTCACGCGCGAGGTCGAGCATCTCGAGCGCGACTGCGCGGATCTCCCATTGCGATCGCATGCAGCTCCGGAGGGTGATGAAATGGTTCAGCTCGCGCGCGTTCATCGTGACGACGATATTCGTCGGCATCGCGTTGGGGAGCACGAACCGCGCGTCCTCCGCGGGGATGCCCATCTCGAGGAGCGCCGTGTAGGTCCCCATGAGCCGCTCCATCGCCATCGTGAACCGTTCCTCGGCGGCTGGGTCCTCGGCGATGCGCGGCGGCACCACCGGCTCGATGGCGTCGTATCGGACATAGCGCTGCGATTGTTGCGAGTAGGATGCGAGCCGGTGCCGGACGATCTGATGCGAGCATGCCCGCGATATACCCTCGATACTGAAGCTGAAGGTGGCGTGTTCGATCACCGAGTGATGACCCGCATTAACGATCTCGCGAAGGAGCGCCGGCCGCGCGCCACCGCGCGGATCGTCGATCAGCTCGGAAGCGCTCTTTGCCGAGTAGCAGCTCCGCGCGGCGACGCTGCAGAGCGCTTCTGCATCGGGCGTGGCACGAAGGAGTGTGACATGCATCGAAGTGGATGGTGACATGGTATCGTCCGTGATAGATAATGGATTATATAGTTTGTAGTGCACCGCTCCGAACATCCTATCGCCTTCGACGAGAAACGAATAGAACGCACCCCTCCCCAGATCCTGGCCCATACGCCGCGCGCGTTCGGTAAGTATAATAATGGTAAGGGCCATCGCTGCCAAGCAGGTGTCACTGGGGAGAAGTGCTCTGGATATCCTCGCTGGCATGCATGAGAACGACGACGACGCGCGCCGTTGATGCCGTCGTACCGATCGATCGACCGACCCGTCCGCGAGGGCCCCTCACACACTCACACACTCACACACCCATACATTATTCCATACCCTCTCGCACCCCATCCTCCATATTCCACATAGATCCACATAGATCCACATCCACATCTCTATCCCGCCTCACCGTCCCCCTCCTATTGAACGCGCGCACTCTTCACCGCTTCACACTTCACACTTTACTCTTTACTCTTTACACTTCACTCTTCACCCTACCGGTTCGGGGGCCATCCATGACGGACAGTCAACAATCCGAGATCGAAGCGCTGTTTGGGCAGGTCGAACAGATCATCAGCGAGGGCCGCGACCTCGAAGCGGCGATCACCCAGGGCCGATATATTCCCGCGGAGTCCTACATCTCCACAGAGGAGGAACGGCTGGCGTTCCGGAAATTTGGCGTGGCGATCACTGAAGCAGGCAAATTTCTCGCCAAGGCGAAGGATGCGCAATCGGCACAGCGTCCCGAACGGGTTCGCTCTTCGGCGAAGATCGCGCGGAGGATGGCCGAGAAGGTTCGCGACGACCTTCATGCGTTTTTCGCCACGAAGCTCATCGGCCATGCCACCGAAGTGTTCCAAAACGCCAACGCGCTGGGGATCGATCCATCCGCATTAGAGGATACGCTCCACGAGGCGCAGGCACAGCTCGAAGCGGAGCAATATGCGGCCGCGGAGGCTGGTGCGACGCAGATCCTCGACGGCATCGACACGCTCAAGCGCGAATATATGCTCGAGAATGCATGGAACCGCGTGCTCGAAGCGGAGCGCGCCATCGACGAGATCAAAGAGATCGGCGCCAATATCGATACGGCGGAAAAATGGCTGGAGGCGGCGAAGGCCGAGTACAATAGCGAGAACTTCGAACAGAGCGAGACCTATGTCAAACAGGCGCTGAAGGAGGCGCATAAGGCGAAGGGCGGGAAGCTCCATCCCAAACTCCAAGCACGGCTCACCGAGGTCCAACGGCTGATCAATACGGGCCAGAAATACGGACTCTCCCTCGAAAAAGCACAGATGGCCATCGTCAACGCGGTGGGTGCGTTCAACGAGGGCGCTGTCGATAAAGCGCAGGAGCTGGTAGAAGAGGCGGCCGGCCACTATACCGCGGTGGCGCGACAGTTCGCCAATCAAGAGCTCGTGCAGGCGCAAAACGAACTGGGCCGTGCCAAGCAGTTCGATATCGATATCGAGGAGGCGCGAGCGGTCTACGACGAGGCACAGAAGGTCTACGAGGACGAGGACTACCTCCGCGCCATCGCCCTGACGCGCAACGAGCGCGTCAATATACTCAAGCGCCTCAATCGCGTCCGCTACCAGCAGATCGCAACCGGTATCCGCGCGTGTCATCAGAAGATGGTGGAACTGCATCAACAGAGCATCGATGTCGGGCACCCCCAGAAACTGCTCACCGAGTCGACCAACGAACTGAAGGCGGGCAATTACGATGCGGCGCGGAAATATCTCGACGGTGCCAATGAGGCGCTGGAGGAGCTGACGCGACGCTCCCAAAGCAAATTGGCGCAACGCCAGCTCGACATGGTCGAAAAACTGATCCAGTCCGCCACACAGAAGAGCATCGCCATCAACGATGCCGAACGGACCCTCGTGCAGGCACGATCGCGGTTCGAGAACGAGGATTATGACGCGGCGGTCGAACTGGCCAAGAAGGCGGACGCAGCGGTAAGCGAGGCGGTCCAGGCGCATGAAGCGAAATCGACCTACGAGGCGATCGTCTCCTTCGAAAAGCTCATCGAGAAGGTCCAGGACCCCACCGTGACCGAGACCGGCGGCGAGTATATCGCCCGTGCCCGAAAGCTCTACGAAAGCGGTGAGTACGGATCGGCGAAAGAGACGCTGAATATCGGCGAGAAAGCGCTCCGGGATGCGTTGAAACCGTACCTTTTCGAGAAAGCGACCGAGGCGATATCGTCGGCACAAAGCGAGCTCATGGCCATCGAAACGCGCAACCTCGAGGTCGACCTCTCCGCCGCCGAGGAGCTTCTCAGCCAGGCGCGGACCGCGTTCCAGGCCGGCGAGTATCAGCGTACCGAGCAGCTGGCGATCCAAGCCATCGAACTGGGCCGACACCGCGAACGCGCCTATACCAGTAGCACCATCGGGCGCGAGATCGAGCGGCTGGCAGCGCAGCTCGACGAGCTCAAAGCGAACGGCGCGAAGACCGGCGCGGCCGATCAGCTCCTCGACGAGGTCCGCTCCGCACACGAGAGCGGTGATTTCGACAGCGCACGCAGCGGCATCGAGCAGCTCAACAATACGCTCCAGCGCGCCGGTGCAGCGCATCGCAAGAAAATGGTCCATACGCGGCTCGAATCGCTCCGCGGTGAGCTCGAGGCGCTGGAAGCGGGCGGTCAGCCGCTCCCGCACGGCCACGAACTGCTCGATGCGGCCAGCGAGGCGTTGAGCGAAAAGCGGTTCGACGCCGCCGACACGCGATTGGGCCAACTGGAGGACCTCCTCGCCCAGACCAAGGAGCAAGCCGAATACGACCGTGTGGACGCAGTGGTGGAAACGGCGCGTGAAGTGGTGGCCAAGTGTAGGGAGTACGAAGTGGATGTCCCGGACGCGGTCCGGATGCTCGATGCGGCGGAGAAGAACCTCCAGCTGAAGAAGTTCGGTTCGGCGGCGGATTTTGCGAAGCGGGCGAAGCAGCGTGCGGAGAAGGCGCTGATACCGTTCATGGCGGAGATGACGAAGGATTCGCTGGAGGAGACACAAAAGGAGATCGCGGAAGCAAAGGCGGCGGGGATCGATCTCGAAGGCGTGGACGAATATCTCTCCTATGCGAAGGCGGGGGTGGCGGAAGGCAATCTCGAACTGGCGTCGGACTATATCGACAAGATCCACGAGGTACTCCAGATCGCAACGGACGAGTATTATCTCGAACGCGCCGAAGATCTCATGATCGAGGTCAGGGACAAGATCAAAGAGGGAAAGGCGGCCGATATCGATGTCTCGCTCCCGGAGAACCTCCTCAACAATGCGGACTACTATTTCGAATTGGAGAACTACAAGCTCGCCTATACCAATGCAAAGGACGCCTGGGAGAAGGCGGACCGCGCGGTGTCGCAGCATTTTGCCAAGGACGCGCTCGAGCTCCTCTCGCAGGCGCGCGAGACGATCCAGCGCGGGGTGGAAGCAGACATCGATATGAGCGACGCCCAGCGCCTCCTCGAACGCGCAACGTCGATGTTCGAGGCGTCGGACTACACGCGCACCGAGTCGTTTGCGCGCAGCGCGCTGCGATGGGCGAAAGAAGCAGAAAGCAAGCACAAGAGCGAGATCGCCGAAAAATGGCTCGAACGGTTCGACGAGGACCTCGACGAGGCGGAACAATGCGAATACGATATGAGCGAATATCGCAAGCTCTATCGCCAGGCGGAGCGGTACTACGAGGAGAAAGAGTATGGCAACGCGCTCCGCTACGCCACGCACGGCACGAAACAGCTCGAAGAGTTCCTCAGCGGGCACTACCAACGCAAGTTCGCAGACATCATCCAGTTCGCCGATCGCAAGATCAGTAGTATCCAGACCATGGGCGTGGACCCCACCGAGCCGCAGAAGCTCTACGACCGCGCGCAGGAGCTCTACGACGCCGGCGAGTACAAGCGCGCCTACACCACCGCAGACCAGGTGCGCATCGCGGCCAAGGAAGCCACCGTCAAACACCTCCAGAGTAATGCCGAGACCGCGCTGGACGAAGCCACATCCATTATCGAGCAGGCGCAAGAGGCGGAGATCGACGTGGAAGGCGCGGAATACCTCTACAACCAGGCGAAGGAGGCGTTCGACGAAGAGCTCTACGACCGCGCCGAACGGTATGCGAACCAGGCGGCGAGGACGGCGCGGAACAAGACCCACCACCTCCTCAGCGAGCACGCACAGACCGTGATCGAGACCGCAGCGGAGAAGCTGGCGCAAGCGCAGCGAATGGAGCTGATGCTTCCCGAGGTGGAGGGGCTGCTCGAGCAAGCGGACGACGCCTTTGCGAGGGACGATTTTTCAGCCGCGGAGCAATATGGCGTCCGCGCGAGCACGGCGGCGGAGGGCGCCATCCGCCAGGCCTATGCGCGGCGTGCAAAACAGACGATACTCTCGGCAAAGAAGACCATCGAGGAGATGACGCAGCAGGGGCGCGACGCGTCACGCGCGCAGCAATATCTCGATTATGCACGTACGCTCTTTACGAAACAGGAATACGAGCAGGCGGAAGAGTACGCCAAAGCGGTGGTCACCATCGCGCGCGGGTGAGGGGCGATCTGTACTAGTATATACCTTTTGCCCGGAAGGTCTTTACAGTAGAGTATGCGCAACATGCAACATCGGCCGAACGATCGAGTGGGCCAGAACCAGGTCACATGGCCCGCCAGTAACGGCTGGTGGAGCGGCAGAGTCGGGTGAGGATCGAAGGAGAGCCCGCCCCTAGGGATGTTGCGATAGGTTCGTTCGATCATCCGATCAGTCAATCAGTCAATCAGCTTCTTTACAAACAGATTGAGATGACGGACCTGACATACCATAGCTTTTGACTTCTCACCCCCCAATCGCTTATATCTGCGAAACGCTTTTCCATCCAACTTCCCTTCAAATACAATGAAACAAAAACTCCTATTCGCCATGTGTGTGAAGGAGTTATTGTTTCAGATTCAGCAGAAACGGTCCCTCTGGGCTGCGTTTCTGCGAACGCTGCAACAATTTCGGACCTCTTCAGAATGTATTCAGCAGAAACGGTCCCTCCGGGCTGCGTTTCTGCGAACAATGCAAAATTTCGACCCCCTTCAGAAAGTATGACAAATTGAAAGGGGTCGAAATTG
>CAZSUE010000274.1:0-5515 GCA_964609045.1 uncultured archaeon
CCTCCTCCGACCGCGCCCCGCGCCGCACGCCGCTCACCTGCTATCTCCCCGGCGACCACTTTCCCGCCGTCTCCATTACGGGCACGAAATGTGCACTGAACTGCCGGCACTGCGATGGGCGCTATCTTCGCGGCATGGTGGACGCTTCGACGCCGCAGAAGCTCCGGCGGTATGTGGCTGGGCGGCGGTCGCTCGTCGGGCTTTTGCTCAGCGGTGGTGCAGACCGCACCGGCGTGGTCCCGCACGAACGATATGTCGACTGTTACCGCGCATTGAAGCGCGAGTACGATCTCATCCTCAATCTCCATACTGGCTATCTCGGCGCGCTGCGCATGGAAACGCTCGAGGCGCTCCTCGAGGCGGGCATCGACGCGTTCTCTGTCGATATCCCCGCCAGCGAGCGCGTGGTGCGTAGCGTCTATGGTCTCGAACCGCCGTCCGTAGCGCTGAAGCGCGTCCTCACCGATATCGCCCACCTCCTCGGCGACGCGTTCGTGCCGCATCTCTGTCTGGGGCTCGTCCCGGGAGCAATCGAGGACGAGCTGCTGACAGTGCGGTCCATCGGCGCGCTCGAGCCCGCGCGATGCGTGATCATCGCGTTCATTCCCACCCCCCATACAGCATTGGACAAACAACCCGCGCCCGGTGTGGCGCACATCCTGCGCGTCGTCAGCGAGGCACGACGGGTGATGCCGGAGACCGTCCTCGCCGCCGGGTGCATGCGTTCGCGTAGGACGCCCGATCTCGAACCGGCGCTGATCGAGGCGGGCATCGACGCCATCGCCGTACCACAGCGCAGTACCATGGAATGGCTGCGCGCCAGCGGTCGGCGTTACCGTGTCCAACACAGTTGCTGCGCCATACCGTTCGGCGTCCTGCCCCCATCATCCGCGCACCGGGAGTAGACCCACGCCAGGTGGCTTCGATGGAAGCTTAGATAAGCTTAGATAAGCTTAGCTTAGAACAGAGGTTTTATCTATCCCATTCTCATTACGTTCAAACGGATCGATCATGAAATGGAAACGGCGTGGCAAGAGAAAGGAGAAAAGTCGCGGTTCTCGGCGCTGGCGGCGGTGGTTCTCATGGGCAAAGAGCGATGCCGGGAGCGCCGATACCGATACCGATACCGATACCGATACGGAACACGGCGAGCAGCCGTTCATGCACCGCTGCGTGGCAGAAGAGTTCCAAGCGGACGGGGACCAGTGCTCGGACTGTTCGGAATGTGCCAGCGCCCATGCGGATGAATGCGGTTCCACGAGCTGCGGCGGCGAAGGGAACCTTCCGGGGGAGACGGACCAACACTACGGCCCCACGTGGACCCCTCCGACGGTAGAACTGGTCGAGGACGAGCAGCAACAGCGTGATCCCGATTCCGACCCCAAACCCAAGTCTCGACGACGTTCCAGCGATAAGATCGGCCTCTCGCATCTCCTCGATCAGGGGATGCAACAGTTCATGGAACAGATGAAGATGAATTCTCCCGGTGGTGGCGAGACGGCATATGCACAGCCGAGTTCAGGGCCAAAGGTCACCATTCCCGGGTTCCATTTCGAGCGCGATCCGAAACTGGTCTGTGAGCTGTTCGACGACGGCGATGTGTTCGTGGTGCTCGCCGATCTCACCCAGTTCATGCCCTGCGATCCGACGATCGGGATGAAACGCCGCAAATGCAAGGTCGAGGTCCGGCGCGACGGGAAGCAGTTCGTCGACGAGGTCCCGCTTCCGGGCAAGATCAAGACGGGGAGCTACCGGATCAAGAACGACATACTCGAGATCACGCTGAAGAAAGCATAAGAGACGCCGCCTCATCGTCTCCCCCGCACGACTTTTGGATTCAGACCGTTGGATCATGTGCAATATCGCATTTTCTTCACTTAATGTGGCGACCCAAGACGCGTCGAGAACAGTGCTTGCATCCGCTCTAAGGAGCCATGAGCATCGATACCTCGTCCATTACGGATCACCGTCGTGAGGTTGGTTTGGTTTTGCTCATCGCTGTGAACTACCCCGTAGCGGAGCGAGCGCGGCCACGGGCGTGGCTCAAAGAACAGATCATCCGAAATTGTGATATAGTGCCGCGCAGAGAATTAACGAATGGAAAGGAAACATTATTTAACCGCATTCCACATCCTAGTAGCTAAAAGACAAAAGAGAAGTGATGATCATGACGATCCGCACGCTGATCGCAGAAGACAATAACGATGTGGCGAAATTGATCACGATCTATTTGGAAACGATCGATTGTGAAATTGTCGGTCATGCCCGAGACGGGAACGAAGCGATCGAGATCTACGAAGAAGTGGAACCCGAACTGGTGGTCATGGACCTGAAGATGCCCAATATGGACGGGGCGGTGGCGACGAAATATATTTTGCAACTGGATGCAGACGCTTCGATCATCGTCTTTACTTCGGCCATCGATCACCATTTTGTCGATGACGACAACGAGCTGGTCAAGCGCGCACTGAAAAACGGCGCTGTCGCGGCGGTATCGAAATTCTCGCGCGACGCACTGGAACGAGCGATCGCGCGTCATTTTGCAAAGCCGGGCTAGCGAGCGAAACAGTTCGCCAGCGAGACAATTAGACAGTTAGACAGCGAGACAGTTAGACAGTTCGCCAGCGAGACAATTAGACAGTTAGACAGCTATCAAGCTAGCGAGCCAGATTTAGCTGGGCGCGCTTCGTTCAGCGGCGCGCTTCGCTTCGCTCATATCCGAGCCGATGGCACCAGAATCCGTACGCACCATCTTGCCCCCTTTCTTTCTTATACCCTCCACTGCACGCCTACCTTCATCACTCTCGTCCATCCTATCCTTCTCATGCAGAGCGCGGCTGGACCACGGGATGATCCACCGTGGAGACGCGCGCAGTGCCCATGGCCTTGCTCACCAGCGGCGTATCGATCATATGGAAATAGCCGAAATGGATCGAGGAGGAGTACATTTCCAGTGCATCCAGCGTGCGATTCGCGATCCGCTCGTCGATGGTCGACATGGAGAGATTGAGCGGGTCGTAGTATTTGGAACCGAGCACAAAGCTCCATGGGCCAAAACTCCAGACAAAGGTTTCGTAGGCGTAGGCAGGAAGGCCCCCCGCCTCCATACTCTTATATATCGACATGGTGACCTCAGGATACTCGTAGCTCGAGGTCGATTGTGTCACACATATCCCGTCCTCGCGAAGGACCTCACGTACCGAGGAATAGAACTCGCGTGTGTAGAGGAGCGCCACCGTCTCCGTCTCGGGGTCGGGAAGGTCGAGGATCGCGACATCGTACCCGTCGCCCGAGTACTCGCGAAGGAACCGCCAGCCATCGATATAATGGATGGAGAGTCGCTCGTCGTCGAACGCGTCCTTGCATATCGAGGGGAGGTACCGTTTTGCCGTCTCGATCACGGCGGGGTCGAGTTCCACGAGGTCGACATGCTCCACGGTATCGTGTTTCAGCACCTCCTCGAGGGCGCCACCGTCACCGCCGCCGATGATCAGCACCGTTCGCGGGTCCGGGTGGGTCACCATCGGGACATGGACCAACGGCTCATGGTATTGGTATTCATCCTCTTCGGAGGTCTGGAGCTGGCCGTTGAGATAGAGCGTATATCCGAGGTCGGGGTGATCGGTGACGACGATCTGCTGGTAGCGGGTGTTCTTCTCGTAGATCACCGGCGAGTTGTACTGGAGCTGCACCGACGAGTATTGGAGCCGCGGTGCGTTGAGGACGAAGGTGGAGATGGCGAGCGCGCCGACGAAAATGGCGAGGAGCGAGCGGCGATGCACGCGCCACCAAGCGCGCGTGCCACCGAGGTCCACATTGGGTAGCTCGACATCGGCGAAACGCTCGCGGAAGATATAGGCGAAAAAGAGGAGCGCGCCGCCGATGAGTGTGAGGCTGGCGAGCACCGGCGGCGTCCTGATCTTACCGAGGGTGGGGAGGATATAGAGCGCGGTCATCAGCCCGCCGAAGCCGGCGCCGAGACTATCCATGGCGTAGATGAGGCCGGACATCTCACCGAGCTCACGGTAGGTGTCGGGAGAGCCGGCGGCCACGAGCTTCATGGCGATGGGTATCTCGCCGCCCATGATGAGCGGGATGATGAGCGCGAGGAGCGAGATGGTGATGAGGAGGACGGTGTAATAATCGAGGTAATAGAAGAGGACGAACCCGGAGAGCGCGTCGGCGATATCTGGGGTGAGCCGCGTCACTGGCACGATGATGACGAGGACCAGCGCGATGAGCACTTCGAGGACGAGGAAGAGCGAGACGAGCCGGCGCTCGCTGTCGGACCGGTCGATGAAGCGGCCGAACCAGAACGAGGAGAGATAGCCGAAGATGAACATCGAAATGATGATACCCATGGTAATATTCGACGACCCGAGAATGATCACCGCTTCGCTCTGGAGGACGAGCTCGTACCCGAACGAGACAAACCCGGTGATGATCATGACCGGCGCAACAAAATGTTTCAGTTTCAAAGATTCACCAACCGTTCCCGTCCTGTGGGACTGAGTGGATGCCTACACCAACGCAACGCGGTTGTCACGCTGGCGACGAAAACCAATGCCGGATCATAGATAAATACTGTGTGCCGTTGCGCGATCGATGGGCTTCAAGCCACCGGCAACGGCACCGGCAACGGGACCGCCAAAGGCAACGGCAACGGCAGCGCCAATGTGCCCGTCTCGCCATCCTCGTTTCTTCCATTGGGCTGTGCGTCGCGCCAGGGTATATTGGCCGATGGGGAGGTGGCCGCCCAACGCCAGGGAGCGCTACGGCTCGGCAGTTGAAAACAGAAAAGAGAAAAGAGAAAAAAAAAGACCGCGGGTGCGACGGATGTAGACTTATGCCGGTGTAGACCATAAAATGGGAACCACGGCTTACGGCCCACATTGCGCGGTGCGCGCGGTTCCCTCTTTTACTTCACATTTACTTCACATTCACTTCACATTCGCGAAATCGCCGCGATACCCGTGGCCGTAGGCGTAGTCCGAGGTGTAGCGGTGCGTATGCCCGTATGCGATGAAATAGCCATAGGTGCCCGGATCGCCCTCTTGCGTCTGGGTGAGCTCGGCATCCTGCTGGAACCAGTTGAGAAGGTTCGTGCTCCCCGTGCCACCGATCTGGGTCGGCTTATCGTTCTTCGTCGAGAGCCGCGTGCCGGAAAAGGTATCGTATTTCCCGTCGGTGGTATGATTCACCGCACCCGGATCCAGATACCCGTTACTCTTGAGGCTCTGATAGACCTGCGATTCACGCGCGGTCTTGTCGTCCTCGTATGCGTCTACGGGATTGGCGCCATGCGCGATGGTGGTGATGATGATATCGTGATCGTAGTCCGCCTCGAAGGTTGCATAGATGGTGGTGAAGAACGCGCGCCAGCCCTCACCGGACCCTTCGGACCAGACCCACCATTCGAGGTCGAGCTCGAGGAGCGAGGGATAGAGCTTGCCGTCGATCGTTTCGTTCGCATATGCCGGGAGCGCGTACGGGTTGGTCTCGTTATAATTCTCAT
>CAZSUE010000274.1:5525-6586 GCA_964609045.1 uncultured archaeon
GATGCTCGGCGGCTCGTAGAGTTCGCTGCGGAGCGAATAGGTATAATCCTCGGTATACGATTCGCCCTCGTCCCATTCGGTGACGACGCTGCCGCCGGAGCGGTAATCGATATCTTGAATCTTCTGGTTCATCCCCTCGATGAAGGTGGTGGCGCGGGTAAAAAGCTGGTCGCGGACCTGTGCGGGTGTGGCTTCGGCGCGCGTGGTCGTGTCCACTTCCTCATACAATATCACGCAGCCATGGTCGCATCCTTCGTAGATCGCCGGCTGGAAGAACTCTTTTTCCTCCTTGAGCTTCGTATCGTAATAGAAGTACGGCGCGTCGCGTATCTGTTGGTCGCTAAAACCCGCCGCATCGGCCAGTTCGACATTGAGCACGGCGGGGAACTGCTGTTTCGCTTCGTCCTCTGGCATGCCGCCGGAATAGCCGACGACGAAGATGACGATGATAATAATGCCGACCACGGCGAGACTCGATATCAAACACACTGTCTTGTTCTTTTTCATCCCAGCACCTCTGGTTCTGATGTTTTATATTGATGATGATCATATTCGTGTTCGTGTTCGTGTTCGTGTTCGTGCGCATGGCGAAATGGATCGATAGTGAATGTTTTCGTCCGATCGATGAGCCTGATATTCGTTACCCGCGCGCGAAAGATCGCTGCCAGCCGTTCGAGCCCCTTCAACGGCGACTGCTCGGAGCAACTGAAGACATCGATCTTCATGCACCGTTGCGACGGATAATAATGGATCGAGATATGGCTCTCTGCGAGGAGCACGAAACCGGTGAGCGCGGTCTCGGACCGTTCTACCATGGGCGGATGCACGATGGTGAGCGCGGTGGCGTCGGCGGCCTCGACCATGGCCCGACGGAGCATGCACTCTACCTCCGTGCGCTCGCAGCCGATATCTTCCAGATCCGCTAATGCGTGGGTCGCATTCACAGCCAACCCTTCATTCTATTCGTATGGGACATGAGGTCAATTATTGGGTTCATCGTTAATTGGGAACTTACGGGGCGATGACAGGTTCGGGCATGATCGAGGCGTGAATGATGATGG
>CAZSUE010000275.1:0-6581 GCA_964609045.1 uncultured archaeon
GGCTACAAAAGGAAGCGCTGAACCGATCGTGCCACCGACGCCACGACCGACCCGGCATCGGGCATATGTCGACCGTCGCCTGCATCCAAGTTGCACGATGAGACCTACGGGGCGCTACATGACGCCGACGATATCGAGAGAGGAAGGCGTTTCGTCCCACGCGGGCGCACCTTTCTTCCTCTCTGTCTCTCTGTCCTCTCTGCATTTTTCCTCTCTTTTCATTTGCTGTAGTTACCTCCCTCTCATACGATCCCCCACCGTGCATCGGCCTCGCATCGGCCTCGCATCGGCCGCACATCGGCCGTGCAGTCGCGTCCCCGCGCACCCCGAACGCTATCACAGCGTAAGGGGCGATGGAACCAGAGAGAAATACAAATGCTTTTGTAGCATGACTGAGCTGACCAGACGCTCAGAGGCTGTTTGGGGCCACTTTTGCGTTCAACTGTAAGCCATCGTATCGTATGTTATGTGGGGCACAATCCATGGGCAATGACGAAGTTTCACCGGCGACCACGGGAATTGATCGTTTAACTGGCACGCTGTCGACGGCCGACCCGGCCCTTTCCGGTCTCATCGGCATCGAACGCGAACGACAGCAGCGGAAACTGATCCTGATCGCATCGGAGAGCATCTGTCTTGCGCCGGTTAGGGAAGCGCTCGACTCGGTCTTCACCAATCTCTACGCCGAGGGCTACCCGTCCACACGTATGAGCGTCTGGGAGCGTGACGCATTGGAGGACCATGAGCGGCACCTCTCCTTCTACCGTCGCTATGCGGATCGGCGGTACTACAAGGGCTGCGAGTATGTGGACCTCGTCGAGTCGCTGGCGCAGCGGCGCATCGCGCACTGTTTCGCCACCGAGGACCTCCCCGCCGAGAAGATATTCGCCAATGTCCAGCCCCTCTCCGGTGCGGCGGCGAACAACGCGGTCTATACTGCGTTCCTCCGTCCCGGCGATACGGTGATGGGCATGGCGCTCAATACGGGCGGTCATCTTACGCACGGCTCGCCGGTGAACCGCTCGGGCATCTTCTACGATATCGTTCCCTATACCATCGACCCGAAGACCGGCCAGATCGATTTCGACGAACTTTTCCGGATGGTCGAAGCGCACCGTCCGAAGCTGATCATCGCCGGCTATTCCGCGTACCCATGGGACATCGACTGGGGTCAGTTCCGCGCGGTGGCCGACGCGTCACCGGTCACGGTGGGACATCACGAGGGCGCCATCCTCCTCGCCGATATCGCGCATACCGCGGGCCTCGTGGCGGCGGGCGAGCTGAGCAACCCGATCGAGTACGCCGATGTCGTCGCGTTCACCACGCATAAAACGCTCTGTGGGCCGCGCGGGGCGGTCCTCCTCAGCTCCGACCCGCGCACCGCCGCCATGGTCGACGCGGGTGTCTTCCCCGGCGAACAGGGCGGGCCACATATCAACGCCATCGCTGCGAAGGCGGTCTCGTTCTCCATCGCGCGATCGGCTGCGTTCAAAACGATGATGCACCGGATCATCGAGAACACCGCCGCACTCGCCGAAGGGTTCGAAAAGCGCGGGCTCAAGCTCGCTTACGGCGGTACCGAGTCGCATCTCCTCCTTCTCGATTTGAAGGCGCTCTCGAAGCTGACCGGTGCGAGCTGCACCCTCGACGGTGAGACCGCATCGCGCATCCTCGATATCTGCGGTATCACGGTGAACAAGAATACGATCTACGGTGACGAGAACGCGGCGTTCCCGTCGGCGATACGCCTCGGGACCACTTGGCTCACCCAGCGCGGGTTCACCCGCGAGCACATGGACCTCCTCGCCGAGATCATCACCGACCTCCTCACCGGCATCTGTAGCTTCGAATATATCGGCCCCACCTGCACCCTCAGCCGCGGCAAGGTCGAGTTCGCGCTCCTCGAGCGAACGAAGAAGCGCGTGGCAGCGCTCATCGACGCGGTGGAGGCGGAGAATGCAGCGAAGGGAGCAGAGGCGAAGAGCGCTCCCATCGTGGAGGGCGAGAGCGGCGAGCACGGGGGTGGCGGCTATCCGTACTTCACCTCGATCCACACGCCGGAGGAGAGACTGCGGGAAAGCCCGATCAAGAAGGTGCACGACGCGGAGGGGGCACATATCGAAACACGCTCCATGCGATGGGCGCCGGTGCAGTATCGCATCGTGATGGATTACGCGACGCCCGCCGAGGAACGGCTCGAAACAAAACGGGGTGCGGCACTTCACGACGGGTACCATTATGGCATCCTCGAGGTGCGCGGGGATGGCAACCGCGTCCGCGCGTTCCTCAACGAAGTGCTCACCACCAATATCATGTCGTTGGAACCACAGCGCTGTGCGCGCTCGGTGGTCCTCGATAAGGACGGCGCCATCATCGACGATATCGTCATCGCCAGGATCGGTACGGTGGATCCCCGGCGGTACCGCGATCGCTACCTCCTCTTTACCCACAGCGAATGCACCCACCGGGTCAAGAATTGGTTGCGCGCTTGTTCGGACGGCCATGTGATCTTCGACCGTGCCGATCTTCACGCGAAGATCGACGGGCCGGTAGTGGTCAGCGACCGATCGCGCTCTACCGCGGGCAACCGACAACGCACACTGTTGGAGCTCTGTGGCGAAACGACGCTCGAGGCGCTTCGGCTCCATCTCCCCGGCGCGGAGGACGACATCCCCGCAGAGGGTGGCTATTGCGAAGCGATGATCGACGAACGACCCGTGGAGCTGCTTCGAATTCCCACGCTGGCAGATGACGAGACACTTCTCTTCATCCTCTCTCACCCCGACGATCTCGAGGGGGTTTGGAACGCGCTCCTCGCCGAGCCGCAGCCGTCGTTCGAACCGGTCGGGCTGAAAGCGATCGAAGCGCGGCGTGAGGAAGTGGGGCTCCCGCTTTATTACCACCATGCGAAAACAGAGGGCCGGGATACGACGGAAGGTGAGGTCGAAAAGCGCGAGGAACGCGAGGAACGGAAGGAGGTTGAGGGAGATGAGGAGGCTGAGGGAGACGAGGAGCATGAGGCGCGTTCCAACGAGCCATCCGCTACGCTGGATGGATCCCTCGCATTCTTCGAGGCCCATCCCACGCTGATCGACGGCTCCAAACCGTATTTCATCGGCAAGCGACCGCTCTTCTCGGCGCTGGACGACTCTTCGCCGCTGATACCGGAACCGAAACCGCATTACGAATATGAGGCCGAGAGCGGCGATGGTGAGCTGCGCCGCACGCCGCTCTTCGAGGAGCATCTGACGCGCACAAATAAACGCAACCTCGTCCCGTTCGCCGGCTGGGAGATGCCGATCAAGTACGGCAAGATCAGTGAGGAGCACGAGGCGGTGCGCACCACCGCCGGGCTCTTCGATGTGGCGCACATGGGTGCCATCGAGGTTGCGGGCGAATGCGCCGCACGGTTCCTCGATCTCGTCACTTCGAACTATGTCACCAAGCTACGGCCTGGTGAGTCCGCCTATTCGTATCTCCTCTATCCCGATGGCACGGTGCTCGACGATATCTTCATCTATTGCCGCTCGCCGCAGCGCTACCTCGTCATCGTCAACGCGGTGAACGCCGAGGAGGACCTCGCATGGCTTGAAGCGGTCAACTCGCGCAAGTACCGTATCGTGGCCACCGCGCCAGGCGTTAAGATCGAGCGAGAAGTGACGATCAGCGATCTGAAGGACCCCGCCGTGGGCACTGACCAGCGCATCGATCTTGCGCTGCAGGGTCCCGAATCCAAGAATACCTTGATGGCGCTGGCAGCGGACGGCGGCGCTCCCGAGGAGCTGCTCGTACAGCTCGACCGGCTCGAGCGCTCCATGTTCATCGAGACCGAGCTCCATGGTATCGGGCTCATCATCTCGCGCACCGGCTATACCGGCGAAGCGATCGGCTACGAGTTCTATCTCCATCCCGACGATGCACCGAAGTTCTGGAACCTCGTCCTCGAGTACGGTGAGCCGTACGGTGTCCGGCCCGTGGGGCTTGGCGCGCGCGACTCCACGCGCATCGAAGCGGGGTTCCCGCTCCACGGTCACGAGCTGGCGGGGCCGTACGATGTGGACCCCATCGCATGCGGCTACGGCGCATTCCTCAAGTTGCACAAGCCGTTCTACATCGGCCGCAATGCGACCATTGACTTCTGCGAGCACCGCAAGATGAAGGTTGCGCGCTTCACGGTGGACGAGAAGGGTGCGAAGATGATCCGGATGCACGACCCGGTGGTCAACAGCCGCGGGAAGTGTGTGGGTCATGTGACCAGCTGCGCGCTCACGGGAGAGACCCAGACCGGTCTGGCCATTGTCCAGGCGCGATATGCACGCGAAGGAACGAAGATCGGTATCTTTCCACTGCCGCGGCGGAAGCGGCGCAAGGGTACGGCGGGACCGAAAAGCGAGCTGGCCATCGGCGAGCGCACACTCCTTCATGTGGACGCCACCGTCCTCTCGCGATTTCTGCCCAGCGACACCGACGAGGTCCAACTGGGTGGCATGGAGCGCGACTAAGGGCGATCGAACGTAACGAGAACCAAACCAAACCGAACCGAACCGAACCGAACCAAACCGAACCAAACTAACTGGGAGCGTGGACCTGTGGCAGAAATGACGGTACCGGCGTATCGGGAACAGACCGACATCCTCGTGATCGGCTCGGGCATCGCCGGGCTCAGCTTCGCATTGAAAGCGGCAAAGCTCGGCACGGTCACGGTGGTGACGAAGAAGGCGCCCATCGATTGTAACACCAATTACGCCCAAGGCGGCATTGCGGGGGTGCTCCCGGAACTGGATACGGAGGATAGCTACGAGGCGCACATCGAGGATACGATGGAGTCGGGCGCTTTTGCGAACGATCCCGAGATCGTCGAGATGGTAGTGAAAGGCGCTGCGCCGCGTATCCGCGAGCTGATCGCGCGCGGGGTCTCCTTCAGCAGCGGTGATGCGGGCGGATACGACCTCGGCCGCGAGGGGGGTCATTCGTACCGACGCGTTTTCCACGCCCGTGACCTCACCGGTGCGGAGATCGAGGACGCGCTCCTCTCCGACTGCGCCGCAGACCCGAACATCACGCTCTGGGACAACGCCATCGCCATCGACCTCATCACGCGTCGAAAGATCGGATTGGAGACGCTTTCGAGCGGCGAGGACGAATGTCTTGGCGCCTATATCTACGACCGCGAGGCGAACCGCATCGCCACCTATCGCGCGCGGGTGACCGTCCTCGCCACCGGCGGCTGCGGCCAGATCTATCTCTTCTCCACCAACCCGAGCATCGCCACCGGCGACGGGATCGCCATGGCGTATCGCGTGGGCGCCCAGCTTCGCGGGCTCGAGTTCGTGCAGTTCCACCCCACCTCCCTCTACCACCATAAAGGCAACTCGTTCCTCATTAGTGAGGCGGTCCGCGGCGAGGGCGGCGTGCTCCTTACGCAAGAGGAGTATCGTGAGTATCGAGCGGCGGTGGACGAAGGTGAAGGGGGCGCGGACGAGGGCGAAGGGGGCGCGGACGAGGGCGAAGGAACGGACCCCGACCCCGACTCGTTCTCGTTCATGCACCGCTACGACGACCGCGGCAGCCTCGCCACGCGCGATATCGCCGCCCGCGCCATCGATCGCGAACTGAAACGAAGCGGTGACGATTGTGTCTATCTCACCATCGAGCACCGTGCGGCGTCGTTCATCAAGGACCGCTTCCCGCACATCTATTCGACGCTAAAGGAGCTCGATATCGATATCACCGCCGAGCCGATCCCCGTGGTCCCCGCCGCGCATTATATGGTGGGCGGTGTGGCCACCGACGGACACGGGTGCGTGCTGGCGCGAATGGACCATGACGAGGACGGGGGCGCAAACCGAAAAATGATCCGTTCGCTCTACGCCATCGGCGAGGTCGCCTCGACCGGGTTCCACGGCGCGAACCGTCTCGCCAGCAACTCACTCCTCGAGGCGGTGGTCTTTGCGTATCGCGCGTTCGAAGATGTGAAAGAGCGGTGGGACGAATTTGACGCCGCCGATGACGACGAGGCGATGGGAATGGTGCACGAGCTGCCGTTATGGGATAGCTCGGATTATGTGCCCATCGACGAGAATGTCCTCCTCACGCACGACCTCGACGAGATCAAGCGCCTGATGTGGAACTATGTGGGCATCGTGCGGAACAATCTCCGCCTCGAGCGCGCCATTGGGCGTTTGAAATTACTCGAGGAGGATGTGGCTCATTATTACTGGCACTATCTTCTGACCGAGGGCCTCATCGAGCTGCGGAACATCATTCTCGTCGCGCGGCTCGTGGTAGAAGCCTCCATGGCACGCAACGACAATATCGGGCTCTATTATAATCTCGACAATCGGTGACAGGTGTTCTTTGCGGCTCCACCTCGGTGCGCGTGTGCTTCGAGCTGCCGGGCCGAGAATTTACTGGTTGCGAGTATCGGCCCCGCCGGTCGGTGAGTGACCTCCGTGCGCGGCGATCAAATCGGATCGGATCGGATCGGATCGAGCCCCTTCCGAAACCGACCCAGAGACCGAGACCGAAACAGAGAGAGAGAGAGAGAGAGAGAGGGAGAGGGAGAGCGGATCGTCAGACCA
>CAZSUE010000276.1:0-981 GCA_964609045.1 uncultured archaeon
CTCGACCCGCTCGGGGCGGAGTTCGACGGTTTCTGGACCGCCTATCCCGAGATGCACCCAGATGCCAATGAGGAGGTTCCGCATCCGCAGTTCGTGCTCGACGACCTCGATGAGACAAAAATGGTGATGATCTTCCTCTGGGCGCCCGCGTGCGAGCCATGTGTCCAGCAATGGGAGGACATGAGGGAATACGGGCTGGTCAGCGGTGAGGAGGCGGAAGGCAAGCTAAACCAGTACATCGATGAGGTGACGCTCCATTCGCTCGATGTGAGTACCAGCGCAAACGGTTTTGAAGCGATCGAGGTCTATACCCCCACCGGCCCGCCGTATGGGACGCCGACGACGATATTCTGTGTCGATAGCTATGACGAGAACGATGAGCGGGTCGTGCATTGGTACAGCCAAGTGGGTAAGGTGGCCGCGGAGGATGTGGACGCGATCCTCACCGCGGGGCTCAACCTCGATCATTAATTGCGTCCATCGTCCTTCTATCCTATCTCGTTCTATCTTCGCGCGATTCGAATATCGGCTCGAAGAGTGATACTAATTTACGGCAACCGGCCTTCGTTTCCTCATCCACGGTGATCACGGCGATCCCGACATTGGGGACACCGTAGACGACGAGCGTGGAGAGCGGTGCAAGAAGCGCGGTTGGGAGCACGGCGAGGTCCTCTTCTCCGTCCACGGCGATGAGCGTCCGTTGCCTCTCCGCCAGTGCCTCCTCGAGCGCAACCCAGAGCGCGGGCGTGAGCGTACTTTTCGGGTTCTTGACCGATCGCTCGTGCACCGGCTCGAACCCGATCTCATCGAACGAATCGAGGTACGCGCCGCGCTGGGTGGCGAGGTCTGCCACGACAAGGTCGAAGCTCCCTCCGGCCTCGAGCATGGTCTGTGCAACGACATCCCCCACCGCGACGAGGGCGTAGTGATCGCGTTGTTCGCAATAGCGCCGTGCCGCGTTCGCAGCGATCTGGGGCTCAT
>CAZSUE010000276.1:991-2770 GCA_964609045.1 uncultured archaeon
CATCCTCGCTCCCACGAAAGAGTTTGCCCCAGACGCGTTTGAGCTCCATCTCAGCCGCTTCGGTCATCCGATGCGCGGTGGAGCGGAACCGTGGCCGGTAGAAGACGCGGCCGATACGGTCGATCTCGCCGCCGCGGATGCGGGTGGAGGAGATATGGACGCCGTCCTCCGATATGATCCGCTCGGCGACGATGTAGGTAAGCGCCTCGAGCCCTTCTTCAGCTCGCCGCGCGTTGATGCGTTCCGCATTGGGGAGCGTCTCTTCGGTCACGATGATGCAGTCCGCATCGTGCATGGTCACCGACGGGCCGAACGGGTCGGAAATCCGCGCGATCGTCGCCCGGGCGCGCCATCCGCGCGTGAGGACATACGCTGCGACCGCCTCGTGGCGCTGCGTGTACGGTTCGATGGTCGACGCGTAGCGTTTCCTTTCGACCATGGAATCGCTGGTGATACCGATATAAACTTCCTGGGCGCTTGCGAACGCCTTATCGATGAGCGAGAGGTGACCGCGGTGAAGGTGGTCGAAGGTGCCGCCGAGGATCGCGAGGGTATACATTCGATCGTGGGTCAGCATGAGAGCTTATTTATAATTTGGGGGCGGTTGGCAGCGAGCAGTGAACGGGGCTGCGTATCGACGAACGCTATCACAATTTCGGACCTCTCCGGGTCGAACCTCTCCGGAAAGTCAGACAATGCGTCGAGGTTCTCAATTGGTAACGCCATATCCATATAGCAACTTTTATTGGCGACGTGGCCGTTTGTCGATCCATGTCAAAACGATCTGATCCGGGAGAGCGTGATCGAATGGAGAGTGGCGGAGAGGTGCTCTCTGCCATGCCTGAGGAGCTTCGGCGCTATAGTCGTCAGCTCATCCTCCCGCAGTTCGGTGTGGACGGGCAACGCCTATTGAGCGAGGCGCATGTTACCCTCATCGGGTGCGGTGCGCTCGGATCGACCATCGCCCAACTCCTGGCACGCGGCGGCATCGGTCGGTTGGTGCTGGTGGACCGCGACCGTCTCGAACAGCACAATCTCCATCGACAGCTTCTCTATACGGAAGCGGATGTCACGCGGCCCAAAGCGCGCGCCGCGGCGCAGACGCTCGCTACGATCAATTCCAGCATCGAGGTCGAGGGACGCGTCCTCGATGTGGATGCGCGAAGCATCGAGCCGCTCATCGACGGCACCGATCTCGTCATGGACGCAACCGATAATCTCGCCACGCGCTATCTCATCAACGACGCATGTGTGAAATATGGTATCCCATGGATCTATGGTGGTGCGGTTGGTACTTATGGGATGCGCATGGCGATCATACCGGGTGAGACCGCATGTTTCCGGTGCATCTTTCCCGAACCGCCCGCCGCGGATGCGCTGCCGAGTTGCGATACCAACGGCATACTCAACGCACTACCGGTAATGATCGGCGCGCTTCAGGTGGCAGCGGCGTATCGGCTCCTAATCGCAGGGGCTGCCTCCGGTGCGTTGACCATCGCCGATATTTGGGAGGACGATGTCCAGTTCATGTCCGTGGCCCGCGCAAAAGATTGCCGATGCTGTGTGCAGCGTGATTTTACATTTCTAACGGAAGATGCTCACGGGAGATGAAGGACAAAATGGATGACGATATCAATGGATCAGTGATAAAGAGAGACGGTGTTCGTCCACGCACGGAGTTACGCCTGTTCCTCCCCGCGTTCTGCCGGATAGCTCCTCTACGGGTTCCTACAAACACAGCGCTGGCCATTACCGATCGGCCTTGTGCATAACCGGTAC
>CAZSUE010000276.1:2870-6553 GCA_964609045.1 uncultured archaeon
ACACCCTCGCTCACAGTTCCTACAAACACAGCGCTGGCCATTACCGATCGGCCTTCTGCATAACCGGTACCTTATGCAACATGCAGACACCCCCGCTCCCCTCCCGCTCTTTTTGCCGCGGAAAGTGATCGATCTGCCAATCCGTCGTTCCATCAGATTACATGGCGCGGCCCTGGCCCTGTTCGGCGGCGCGCCGGCAGAACGCGAGGTTCTCGCGCGCCACGGTGAAGCGAGGTTCGAGCTCGAGCGAACGGCGGTAGCATGCACACGCGTCCTCTTGCCGACCGAGGCGATAGAGGATATGGCCCTGATTGTTCCACCCCTTCGCATGGTGTGGATTGATCTCGAGGAGCTGGGAATAGACCGATAATGCGCTGTCAGTCCGCCCGAGCTCGTCGAGCGCGTTGGCCTTATTGAACAGCGCCTTTTCGTGGTCCGGCTCCAAGACCAATGCGCGGTCATAACATTCGAGCGCGTCCTCGAGCGCGCCCACTTCGTCGAAACTGTACCCGAGCGCGAACCATGCGTACGCGTTGGTGGCGTCGCGCTCTGTAGCGCGGCTGAACGCCGCAACTGCAGCGTGGAATTCGTGCCGACCCAGCGCTCTTTGTCCCTCGTCGAGATAGGTAGCTGACGCATCGGTGTCCGGGCGACGCTGCAGTGCTACCTCGGGCACACCTGTGCGCAAACTTGCCCCCGGTTCGGGTGTGGTCCGTGGTACCGATGCCGCGGTCTCGATCTTGGCCTCGATCGCGGTGGGCTTTACGAACATGAGAAGGACGAGATAGACGATGCTGCATCCAGTGTACGCGTAAGCGAGAACGAACGGATAAAACCCGGTGGCATAGAGCGCGAACACGACGGTGAGGAACCCTAAGATGCGCGGCGCGGCGACCCGCAATGCGCGAGGGCCGATTTGCACCTCGCGTGTGACGAGCGCGGCGAACGCATATCCGGCCGCGAACGCGGCGGGGACCGGTGGGACGAAAGGGGTGATGAAAATGAGGACGAAGCACCAGAGAGTCGTGATATGGCCCAAACTCAGTCTTCTACGGTTCGACGGTCGGTCGTCGGAGTCGCTGGCCGACGCGGTCTCAGACGGCCTTGAACGGCTCGAGAGCCAGACGGTAAAGATGAGGGCGAGATAAAGGATCAAGAGGCCGATACTACCGTACTGGACCGTACTCTCCGCCCTTTCGCCGAAATAGATGGACGGGACGACCCCGAGCACGAACAGATGCCCGAGCATATAGACGAACCCCATTCCCGCACCGTAGGAAAGGAG
Source organism: uncultured archaeon (assembly GCA_964609045.1). Classification (GTDB taxonomy): domain Archaea; phylum Thermoplasmatota; class Penumbrarchaeia; order CAZSUE01; family CAZSUE01; genus CAZSUE01. Next base: position 4,156 of record CAZSUE010000276.1, read on the forward strand.
CCGTGGAAAGGTGGACGGGTATCGTTGCCGTGGAAAAAAGAGGAGGACGGCGAGGAGATAGACGCTTAGCGAGACGAAGACCGCGCAGCCAGGGAACGAGTAGCCGGAGAAAAGCTGGGATTGCATCATCTCGACCGTTTCCGCGCCGATACTGAACGAGAAATGGACCGAACGTATCCGGAACCATGGGAGGAACGCAAAGACGAAGGTGAGGAATATGAGAATGAAGGAGACGACATGGCGCCGGGGCTGTAACCGGCCATTGAGCCAATGGAGGACAGTTCTCAGTTTCGTCATGGGCCGCCTCACACAAACAGAGCGGAGTTCCTATCCTGCGTCGAGCTGGCCGCGAACCACTGGATGAAGTATACCATCGTGGGATGAAGCCCCATGGCACCATAAATAGTATTCGGGCTTCGCTGCGTCAAGATGATGGCCGAATGAGCATGCGGCGTGGATAGATGGTTTCGAACTTCGAACACGAGGAATATATTTGACACCGGCGCGACGGGGGAAAATGCATATTGGCTCCGGCTAGTGAACGCGGGGGCGCTATGCATATTGGCTCCAGCTATTGAACGCAAGGACCGCTATAATACATATGCCAAATGATTAAATATCGCTGGCTTTATTATCACAACCTCCGATCCTGGCTTCTCTCATCCGATCCTTATGACGCGACGGGTGACGACGTTTGATCCCGCACCGACCATACGTATGTCACAACCGGACGGGGGTCGGAAACGATAATCACGCACTCGTGACCATACCACACTACACTATACCATACCATACCATACCATACCATACCATACCACATCATACGGGGACGAGATCATGATCATGACCGGCGGTAACCGCAGGAAAACGACGATTGCTGAACCAATTAGACATTCATCATATTCGACGAGGAGTAGCGCAGGGGAACGAGGGTGGCAACAGTGGCTGCGATCCATGGCGGGCTTTGCGGTCCTATCGCTGCTCATCCTCGGCGCGATGGGGGCCATCCTCTCGCCACAGACGACGGCGACCGCCGTTGGCGGCCAAGAGCGAGGGGGTGCGACGCGAGTTGCGCCCGAACTTGCGGCTGCGTTCTCGCCCGCGGCGACGAGCACCGACGGCTTCATCAATTTTACCGCGACCTATACCGACGCGGACAACGATTCCGCATCATCCGTCGAGGTCCATATCGACGATGTGGCCTATTCGATGGTGCCGAGCGACCCAGCCGATCTCAATACCAGCGATGGAAAGGAGTATTTTTATAATTGGACGACCGGGCTCGGCGTCGGGCCGCACAGCATCCGTTTCAACGCGACGAACAGCGCAAGCGAGACGGTGAGCGTCATCCCAGACGACGAGCCGTGGGTGAACCTTACCATCGAGCCAGCGGTGATCAAGAGCGGGGGCGACCCGTACAATACCACCGAGAGCGTGTTCAATTTCACCGCGACCTATACTGCGCTGGAGAACGCCAACGCGCCGATCGCTGATACGCTCTATCTCACCGTGCACAACGAGACCGCCACCGAGCTCGATGCGGTGCCGATGCACCCGTCCGATACCTCCGATACGACCTACACCGACGGGAAAGCGTACTACTTTACGACCACGCTGGACGAAGGCGCACATACCTTTGTCGTCAATGTCACCACCGACGCTGACGCATACGCCACACCGGAGCAGCTCGGGCCGCGCATCAATTATGCGCCGCACATCGTCTACGAGGATAGCTCGGCCGTACTCGACTCGTCCACCCACATCGAACCACTGGTGGCCACCGACCCAGACGACGATACGCTCCACTTCAGCCTCCATAGTACCGCAGCACCGTTCATCACCGCCGGTGCGGTGGATGCCTCCACCGGCGCCATCAGTTTCACACCGACCAGCGAGGGCACCTTCAACGTCTCCATCATGGTGAGCGACCAGAACGGGTCCGAAGAGGTCGCCGGATTCGTCCTCGAGGTTAATGCGGTGGAGAGCGGGTTCTACGGCTGGTCCGTGACACCCACCTACGGTGATCAAGCCAACACCTACAACTATACGGTGACCTACATCGACGCCGACGCGCGCCCCATCAGCGAGGTCATCGTCGAGGTCGACGCGAACGGATCGCGGCGGCATACGATGACACCGGCGGATCCCTTCGATAACGACCTCTCCGACGGGAAGGCGTTCTACTACGAATCGGTGCTCGCGTTCAATACCGGGGGTATGCATAGCTACCACTTCGAAGCGATCGCCCTCAACGATTCGCAGCTCGCCAGCTCACCGGTCATCACCGGCCCGCGCGTGGATTACGTGCCGCAGCTGAGCGACTGGAGCGTCACCCCGACCATGGGCAACGCCACCACCCCGTTCACCTTCAATGTGACCTATACCGATCTCGATAACG
>CAZSUE010000277.1:0-6545 GCA_964609045.1 uncultured archaeon
GGCACACTTGTCGCTGGACGCTGACTCTGAGCGAAGCGAGGAATGGCGCGACGGGGGAACGGGGGCCACCCCACCCGGGGTGTTTTTCATCCACCTTATCTGAAACAACAACTCCTTCACACAGATAGCGAATAGGAGTTTTTGTTTCATGGCATTTGTGTGGGGAAAATCTAAATGGTAGTGAATAAGGGAACGCATTCGGCGGGGTGGAGTTGCGCGATCGAGCATCTCGGTCGGTGGTGCCGGTGGCGGTTCCGATGCCGTGCGGGATGACACAGTATTGTTTGGGTCTCCCCAAACGGTCACGGTATTCGTGGCGATAGTTCTGGTCGTTTCAGGCGCGGGGCGATCAGGGCGATCATAACCTTTATGCATCGGGACCAACTCCACCTCTTCGACGGTCGATCCGCGACCATTTGGATCTGTTTTATCATTATGAACGATCAAAGTCAATGGAGGAAAAGTAATGAACTACCGAACAATGGATCTCGAGCAGCTCGAACAAGCATTCCCACCACTATTGGAACGGTGCGGCATCTCATCGTATATCGATCTTCCGACGATCAAGCAATGGTTTTTGGAGAGCTCCTCTCCGCCGGAATTGGCCTATATCCCAATGATCATGGGTATCGTGCCGGTGGAAAGGATCGAGGACAGTGCGCTGATGAGCGAACTTGTAGAGGCGATGATGCGTTTGCAGCAGCTTCTTTTTTCGTGGGACAAGGAGGTGTCGGACCCGCAAGAATTGCACCTTACCGTCAAAGAAGTCGAATTACCGCCGACAGGATGGGAGGAGCCGTACTGGGACGCCTTGGAACACATGCGCGAAGGTAACTTTTTCGACGCCGCCGAGCGATTCGAGGACGCATTCACCTATATGCTCGAGAAGGCCACGACCAATCCCGATCTCTATCGGCTCTATGCAAATGCGGGGCTGGCGTTCTTATTATCCGGCTCCCCACATCTGGGGGTCTTTTGTTTGAGGTTCGCCCGTGAATTGAATCCGAAGTATCAGTTCGCAGTGGACACTTTGGATCGCTACGATGCGGGGAATTACAACGATCTGATCAAAGCGGGCATTTTACAGCGCATGATGAAGGGTGTCGAACGATTTCAGGAAGAGAAAGAGGAGATGAGCCTTCAGGAGGTGGAGGGTTGGTCGGAGGAGAAGATCCTCCGGCATCTCGAACCGTACGGGATCGCGGTCGATAAAGCGCGGTATATCGAACTGGCACGGAATGTTCACCGCGCGGACGGATTGATCGAGGAACTGTTTACGCCATCGGGCGATATCGACGGGCTCAACGAAGACTTCCCATGGATGGCTGCGTATGCGCTCTGGAATATCTATTGCCCCGAGGAACCGTCGCTGACGAACTTCGAGCAGCTCCTTCGTGAGGCGTACGAAACGGTGGAGGATATCGTCGAAGAGGCGAATGGGTCGATCGAAAGCGAAGTGGATTCTCACTTATTGGGACGGCTCGATGAGTTCCTCGATGGGATCCATTCCTTTGTTTTTACCCCGAAAGAGGGCTTTCTCGAGTACTGGGACGGTACTTTTGAGTATAGATCCCATGGCCAACACCATCTCCGGACATTCTTGCTTATGGTCGGTGCTATAGAGCCATTTCGCGAAAGAGCCAGTTCGATCGCAAAGCGGCTTTATGCGATCATCCCGCATCCGGTCTGGCTTATCGTGCAAGCAAGCATCGCGCTTCATGCGGGTGACGAGGATTGGGAGCGGTCCTACCAGCGTTATCGCGATGAGTACCCGTACTATTGCTACGGTGCAGTGGATCTCGCGATGATGTTTGCCCGCCTCGACGATCGCGAGCGGTGCGAGCATTATTTACATGAGGCGCTTGCGATCGTGGACCGTCGCGCGGAGGAGGGGGTACTCGATAGCGAAGAGTCGGAGACGACGATCCTCAATGATTACAAGTATGTTCTCGAACGGATCGCGAGCTTCTCTGGGTTTCTGGGGATGGACGCCAGTGATAGGGAACGGCTCGAAAAGAAGGGGGCGGAGGTTTTAGAACAAGAGGAAGTATACTCGCATTCGCCACGCGGTGCAGAGATCCAACAGAAGGCGAACAAACTGATGAACGAATTCGAAATAGAAAAAGCGGAACGGAGTTCGGCGAAGCTGTACGCCGATCTCATCGCAGGGTTGGGGATCGATTTTTCGACTTCGGGCGAGGTCGAGTCGCAGATTAGCGAGTTCAGGCTCGGCAAGGAGCAGATCGAGGAGCGTTTCTCATCCGGGTCGAAAAGCGATGAGAGATCGTCGCCGCGGCGGCGGCGGAGGAGCCGAAGCGCGAGCAAGGAGCAGCGTGCGGGCCGAAAACGGAGGAGAGGCGATAAGAAGGTGGGGAGGAACGACCCATGTCCCTGCGGTTCGGGGAAGAAATACAAGCGTTGTTGCCATCCCCTGGCCCGGCATCAATGAGACGACGGTGAGCGCACCGTTGTTCAGTACCAGCTACTGTCTCTGTCTCTGTCTCTGTCTCTGTCTGGGTTGCCTTGTACTTTGACCAGTTCATTTCCGTTCGGTCCAGTTTGGTACCGAACGAACGAACGAATGAAGTCGATGATGGAAACTAGCTCCTTTCGGTGTTGCGGTGTTTTTATCTTTCGTTCCTTCGGTTCCTATCGAATCGTATCGTATCGTATCCTATCGAATCGTATCGTATCGTGCTGCTCGTGTCGTACAACCGACTATTCATCCGCCCGTGATCATGTAACTCCGTATAGTTTTCGCCTTCCAGTTCTATTTGTACTATGTTCGGGATACGGCACGAAATTTATATAATCCACAGGCCGTATGCGAATCGCTCTGGCACGACTTTCTTCCCTCGCGAGGGTTCACCACGAATAGTGTGGCGGTCATCTACTATGACAGATCTTCATATCGACGAACTCCGTTCCATCGTCGTTAAATATTTTCCAGTCTTCAATGTGCACTGGGAAACGACCGATTCGATGCGTGTCCAGTCGGTCGCCTTCTATATCCGGCCACATGAGGACCAGCTCGAGGACTCGTTCGACGATCTTCGCGTGGAGCTCAAGGAGCTCGGTTATATCCCGCTGCTGCGCCAGGACCGCGGTGAATATGTTATCTATATCAGCAAGCGCCCGGAGATGACCACGAGGAGCATTGTGGTCAATTTCGTCATGTTCATCTTAACGCTCATTTCGACGGTCTGGGCCGGTGCGGTGCTTTGGGCGGAGCACATCCAGCTCGATTTCGGCGAGGCGCCCGGTGAGGTGCTGGGGACGATGCTGGGCGTGCTCTTCAATCCGACCACGGTGGGCTATGGCGCGCTCTTTTTCGCGCTCCCGCTCCTCCTCATCCTCGGCATCCACGAACTGGGTCATTATTTCATGGCGCGTCGGCACCGGGTCAACGCGTCGCTCCCATTCTTCATCCCCGTCCCGCCGATCATCAGTTTGATCGGCACCTTCGGCGCGTTCATTTCGCTTCGCGAACCGATCCCGAGCAAGAAGGCGCTGATCGATATCGGCGCGGCAGGGCCGATCGCCGGGTTCATCGTCGCGCTCCCCGTGACCGCCATCGGTTTCTACCTGACCGGCGTCTCACCGGTCTTCGCGTCGCCCACATCGGGCACGGTCACCTATCTCGGGAGCCCGCTCATCTTCCAATTTATCGATCGATTGATCCCGACACCGGCGAACGCAGTGCTCCATCCCACTGCGTTCGCCGGATGGGTGGGTATTCTGGTCACATTCTTGAATTTGCTCCCGGCCGGTCAGCTCGACGGCGGTCATATCGCTCGCGCGCTGCTCGGCGACAAGGCGCGCTATGCGAGCTATGCCACGGTGATCGTCATGATCACGCTCTCGATCATCACGCAGTATTATGGCTGGATGATCTTCATCCTTCTCATTATGTTTCTGGGGATGCGCCATCCGCCACCGCTCAACGATATGACGCGGCTCGATGTGAAACGGAAAGGTATCGGCGTCTTCGCCATGGTGATGTTCATCCTCTGTTTTGTCGCCGTCCCGTTCAGTGTCGCTTATGTGGACCAACCGGCGGGCGGTGTCGAGATCGCCACGGAAGGCGCCACCGATATCGTGGTCGGTCTCGGTGAAGAGTTCACCTACGAGCTAACGCTCACGAATACCGGCACCGATACGGATACCTTCCACCTCTATTACAATACCAGTGCGAATGCGACCATTGTCGATGCATTAGAGGGAGAACCGATTGGGGATACAGCCAACGCGTCGACCATCCAGAACGGAACCGACAGTGTGGCCAATGGGAATAAGAGTGGGGAAGGAAATGAAAGTTCGAGTTCGGGGACGGGATCGAACAGTACCGTGAGGGGGGAGAACTGGACCATACTTCGCGCACCAACGATGATCAGCTTAGAGCGTGACGCGGTATTTGGGATCGATCTCACGCTTATCGCGCCGACGAATGGAAGCTACGGTGCGTCGATCGAACTGAACATTAGTGCGGTCTCGACCAATTTTACCGAGGGCCGAGATTCAATTCATCTCACCGTGCGTATCGGTCGGCTCACATTACGTTGTGCGGACCGGTCCAAGAAAGTGTTGCCGGATACTATCGCGCTCTATCCTGTGGAGGTTGCAAACAAATGGAACGCGACCGGCCGCATCGAACTGGACCTCGGGTTCAACGGGACGGTGGGCGGCGCACCGGGGCAAGCGTATTATTATGTGTATGAACCGGCGGAGGATACCGCCGATCATTGGGGCGTGGATATCGATCGTTCGCGGTTCGTGCTCTCGCCGGGCAACAGAACGGATGTGAAGATCTGGGTCCTTGCGCCCGAATCCGGGCAGACCGGTGATCATTCTACTTTTACCCTGACCGCGTACCTCTATTCCAACGGTCGTATCGTCGATTCGGCGCAGCTTGCGTTGGAAACCCAGATCGTGGACCAAAAAGGTTAAAGTAGCGGGAGGATATGCGCATTCCCTCGCTGGCTCCTCCAGATTGAGGTGGCGTTATGGAACATGGAGATATTATTCGACTCGATTATGAGACATGGACACTCGAACCTGAAACTTTGATCGAAACGACGGACGAGTCCCTCGCCAAAGCAGAGGACATCTACGACGAGTCCCGGTCATACAAGCCAGCGTCGGTTATCGTTGGCGAAGGGCACCTCATTGGCGGTTTCGACGATGCATTGTTCGATGCCGATGTAGGAGAAGAGAAAGAGATCACGATCGAGCCGAAGGACGCCTATGGCGAGCGTGATCCGAAGATGGTGGAGATCCATTCAATTCGTGAGATCCAGCGCTTGCCCGATTTCCGGCGCCGCGATCTGGAACCTCAAGTTGGAATGCAGATCACGATGAAGAACCGTCTCGGGATGATCACCTATATGACCGCGAGCCGGGTGCGGGTCGATTTCAACCATCCCTTTGCGGGAAAAACACTACGGTGCAAATTCACCGTTCGGAGCAAAGCGGAGACGCCCGAAGAGGTAGCCACGGCGATCATCGATATCTATTACGGATCCGGTGACGATTTTGACATCGCACTCAGCGACGATACGATGCGGATCGTGACGGCGGAACGGTGCAAGCTCGATCAGAAATGGTTATTGAAGAAGCTGCGCATCATCGCTGATCTGACGAAGAACACGGATGTCGATCTGATCGAGTTCGTCGAGCGGTATGAGACACCGAAGGAAGAGGAAGAGGAAGGGCTCGGTACCGAGCCGCCGCTTCCCGACCTCGGCGGTGTAGAAGAGAACGAGGGCGACCATGGCGAAACCGAAGCGGAAGCAGAATCGGTGCCCGCCGATATTGCTGTTGCGGAAGAAGAAGGTGTAGAAGAGGAGTAAGGGCGGCCCCATCGGTCTTCTGGCTCATTTCCATTTTCTCTTTTTTTTATTCTCCTGTATATTTATTTTCTCTTTATAAACTATTTTCCATATTTGCTTCTTATTTTCACTTTTTGTTCCCTGATCTAGCCTGCGCTCTTACGAGCGATGCGGCCACCCACGCAGGAAAGGAAGGAAAGAAGGAAGGAAGGAAGGAGGCGGCGTCGCCGAATGCGTATCGGCGTTGGCCCCAACCTGAGTTGAGTGGAGTGGAGTGGAGCTTGACCAGGTCGAGTTAAGTTCGTCGGGTATCGGGATATTGAGATGGTCGACCCTATTTTGTATTCTCTGATCGTTCGTATCCCACTTCCACAGCATCTCAATATGAGATTGAGCGGATCAATGTTCTGGGCCTTGGGTACAATTTGGGAACGGTGAGAGGTGTTCGGGCGCCTCCACTGAGTTGTGTCGCTATCTTAGCTGCGAGTTCCGGTCCACCCCAGATATGAGTATGAGAAGCGTTCAGTTCACCCAACCATTACGTGCATTTCCTATCGGTCATTTGACAAAAAAGCATTATATTGCCCGGATAGGAGGCTTTGCGCAGGTGACGCGGGTTCTGTCCGAATCTGTTGCGACAGTCGGTCGATCTATGACCATGGACAGCTAAGGAATGGACGGGCGGCGTTCGGTCTATCGTCGCGTAGAAACGCTCTT
>CAZSUE010000278.1:0-6542 GCA_964609045.1 uncultured archaeon
TCCCGACCTGGCTCAGCAGATGCGCGGTGCTGACGCAGCCCTAGAGGTGCTGGCTCGGCCATGCGCGCTTCCCGACCTGGCTCAGCAGATGCGCGGTGCTGACGCAGCCCTAGAGGTGCTGGCTAGGCCATGGGCGCTTCCCGACCTGGCTCAGCAGATGCGCGGTGCTGACGCAGCTTTAGAGGCGCTGGCCAGGCCGCGCGCGCTTCCCGACGCGGCTCAGCAGATGCACGGTGCTGACGCAGGTCTAGAGGCGCTGGACAGGCCTCGCGTGCACTTCTCAACATCGCTCAGCAGCAGAGCGTGCGCGCTGACGCAGGTCTAGAGATGCTGGAGAGGCTGCGATTTGTTCATTACCTGGCTCAGCAGATCATCGCGCGCTGACGCAGGTCTAGAGGCGCTGGCTCGGCCATGCGCGCTTCCCGATCTGTCTCAGCAGATGCACGGTGCTGACGCAGCTCTAGAGGTGCTGGCCATACTGTACTGCGCGCGCTTCCCGACCTGGCTCAGCCGAAGGCGATCGGGGATATGGTTCTATGGTTCTATGTCATCATTCGACCCACCATCCTCGTTCCCGATTTTCTATCCTCCTTCCGCTAGTTATTTATTGGTCGAACCAATTCGGGTCATGGTGGTTATTACATGGACGAGGGGCTGATCGAGACCTACATCATCAATTACGACCACCACCTCGACGGTGGGATACCCAAAGGCAGTATTATTCTCCTCGCGGGGACGCCCGGGACGATGAAGACCTCGGTCGGATATAGCATCCTCCATTATAATCTGCTTAAAAACGGCCGACCCGGCGTCTACATCTCGCTCGAGCAAACGGAAGAGAGCCTGATGCATACCATGGCGAACCTGGGTATGGCCGATTCGCGCGATAAAGGACTGATCATCGCGGATTACGGTACCTTCCGGCTCGGTCAGCTCGAGAAACGCGCCGACGAGTACTGGTTCGATAACTTGACACGCACCAACACGGCCGACGATGTCAACCAAGGGCTCAATTGGCTCAAGGACATCTCGGAGTTCCTCAAGGCCAGTGTGGAAGACCTCGGCTGCGAGCTCCTTGTGTTCGACTCGCTCAGTGCCCTTTACTCGATCACGAAGCTCGAGAACCCGCGCGAGACGCTCTTCTATTTCTTCGGGTTCATCCGCAGCCTCGGCGTCACCGCATTCCTCATCTCCGAAATGGCGCAGGATTCCAAGAAATTCAGTGTGTACGACGAGGATTTCCTCGCTGACGGGATCATGCATATGAAACTGGTCGATGTGGGCGACTCCGATTCGCAGCTGCGGATGAAATGTGTGAAGTTGCGGAATGTAAAGCACGATCGCCGCGATTTCATGCTCATGTTCGAGGATGGACGCTTCCTCGTCACCGAAGTGATCGACAACGCCTGCTAACACCCGCTTCAAAAAGAAGCTTCCACTCCCACACAAACACAAACACACCAGTCTCATCCAACCACCACCTCTCGCGCCGGGAACGGACCCTCTCTCAACCACTTCTTCCAGACTTACGAATAGCGGGAGACGCGGGTTTCGCCGATCCTTTTTTAAAAAAACCACCCCTCCCGGGAAGATGGCGTGCCTTTACCCCTCACATACCCCGCGCTCACCTCGTGCCTATCCCCCCATGAGGCGGTCCCGTTCCTGAACAGCCATACCCTCTCGCCCATTGCGGGGGCTGGCCCGAAGGAGGACGCTGGATCGTTCGATCGCCAATCCACGATCGTTTCCAGATTCGTCCATTTACACATCGGAACGCATACTTTTTGCGGTAATCTCTCAATAGTTATCTTTCAAGATAGAGCTGCGCTATAGATAATGACAATAGTCACTAACATAGATAACTTGACTATATATTCTAAAACTACGGTGAACAATATATCTTTCATCTCCACGCTTTCGTATGAACGGTCATGTTAATCGACAAGTATAAATAATATATTTTAACTCCATACTGCATTGGATGCGTGTCGGTCGGGATATAGGTTCATGAACAAAAAAGTACGAGATCATGGGTGATCGTATTGGGGTGATCGGTTCGTCTCTCCTCACGGGGCGCGGCTGAGGCATCGCCTCAATGCTATTGGCCGACTGGGCACGCCGCGGCGAAGGGGGCACCAATGGCGGTAAAGATACTGATTGTCGAGGATGAGGCGATCATCGCGCACGATGTCAAGATGAGTATCGAGAATCTTGGGTACCGTGCGCAAGGCCCGTTCCTCTCCGCCGAGGAGGCGATCGCTTTCCTCGAAGACCGTTCGCAGCCCGAGCCCGATCTCGTCTTGATGGACATCGTGCTCAAGGGCGATATGGACGGGATCGACGCCGCTATGGCTATCAATCAACGTTTTACGATCCCGGTGATATTCCTCACCGCCTATCTCGATACCAAACGCTTCGAACGCGCCAAGAGTTCGGAGCCGTTCGGGTATGTGATCAAACCGTTCGAGGATGAGCAACTCCTCACCGCTATCGAGACCGCGCTCTATCGCCATCGTCTCGAACAACGCATCGAGCGTCTCAACCGCTTGCTTCGTTCAGTGCGTACCATCGATCAATTGATCGTGCACGAAAAGGATATCCAGCGGCTCCTTCAAGAGAGCTGTTCGATCCTCGCCAATGTTCATGAATATCAGCTCGTATGGATCGCGCGCGAGAACGGTTGGACCAGTCCGGAACCGACGACCGGGGCCGACGCTGACTTCTACGCCGGTGAGTACGACGCCCTCGTCGACCATATCAACGATAGCTGGTCCACTCCCACCGCCAACACCGCCCAATGTCCCATTTTGAGCGCCGCCAAGAATCATGAGGAGGTGGTCGTCAACGAAGTCGCTGTCACGCCCGCCGCCCCTGCATGGTACGCCCGGGCGCTGGAATACGACATCTATGCATGCGCCACCTTCCCTCTGCTCGCAAACGATTCGTTGCACGGCGTCCTCGTCGTCTTTTCCAATGCCAGGGACCGTTTCGATGAGGAGGAGGCCGCGCTCCTTTCCGAACTCGCCGACGATATCGCCTTTGCAGTCCAAGCACGTCTTGACGCACGGAAACATGCTTCGGCCGTGGACGCTTTACGCGAGAGTGAAGCGAAGTTCCGACATTTTTTCGAGAACGCACAGGTCGGCATCGTACGCTCGAAGTTCGAGACCGGGGAGATATTGGAGGCGAATGCGACCTTTGCGTCGATCCTCGGCATGGCCAGCCCGTCCGATCTTGTCGGGCGCTCGTTTGGATCATTCCTCGTCGAACCGGCACAGCGGGACGCGATCAAGCAGGAGCTCCGGACCGGAGATCCCGTCGTCGCGAAGGAAACACGTATTCGTCGTCCGGACGGTGCGATACGGTGGTTGGAGGGCTCGGCCTGGACCACAAACGACGGTGCGACCATCGAGACCGTATTTGTCGATATCACCAAACGCAAGAAGGCGGAGGAGGAGCTCCGTGAGAAAGAAGAGCAGCTCAGCAGCATCTTTGCCTCATCGCCCAACGCCATCGGCGTCACCGACCTCGACGGAACGCTTCTCAAATGCAATGATCAATTGATCCAGCTATTGGGGTTTGGATCCAAGAGCGCGATCATGGGCCGTTCTGCATTGGAATTCTTTCACGAGGCGGATCGAGACCGTGCGTACCGGACCATGGAACGGGCGCTCGAAACGGGCATCGTCCGCGACGAATTCCAGCTCCTTCACGACGACGGGTCATCTATTATTGTCGAACTCGCCGCCAGTCTCGTCCACGACGCAGACGGCAACCCGCGGTGGTTCGTTGGAATACTCAAGAATATCGAGCAGCAGAAGCGGATGATGGAGGAACTGGACCGCTTACGAAAAGAATGGGAGGAGATCTTCCACGCCATCGGTCAGCCCGCCGTCATCCTCGGGAGCGATCAATCCATTCGTGTGGCGAATACGGTGCTCACCGAGGCGATAGGGTTGAGCAGGGACGAGCTTCGGGGGCAAAAATGCTACGAGGTCCTTCATCATCGCGACCAGCCACCGGAGGGATGCCCGTTCATTGCGCTCCTCGGCTCTGGAGAGTTCGAGACGAAAGTGATGCCGGTGGAAGCGCTAAACGGCTACTTCCTCGTTTCCTGCACGCCGGTATTTGACGAGAACGGCGTGCTCGAGAAAGTCATCCATATCGCCACCGATGTCACCGAACGCCGCCGCGCCGAGCTGGCGCTGCAAAAGAGCGAAAAGCGGTACCGACTCCTCGCCGAAACGGCGCAAGACCTCATCGTGACCCATGATATGGAGGGGCATATCCTCTATCTCAATCCTGCGGCACGCGCGTTCCTCGGCGATGTTCGAGGCGAGAATCTGACGGCGCTCCTCCCGCCGAGCGAGTATCGCGCCATGAAAGAGCGGTCTGCGAAGCGGCTGGAAGGTGATACGGAACGCTATCGATACGAGACTGCGTTCATTGCAGCGGACGGAAGTGTGGTGCCCATCGAGGTCAGCTCTTCACCCCTCGAGATCGGCGATGTCCAGTCCGGCGTGCTCATCGTTGCACGCGACATCAGCGCGCGCAAAGCGGCCAAGCGACAGACGCAGCAGTACATCGAGGAACTGGTCGCGGTCTCATCAAGTGTCGCCAGCCTCAATACCTGCACCTCGGACGCGGCGGTCTATCGATTAGTGGGACAGACCATTTCCGAACTCAACCCTGCCTCGATCATCCTCATCTACTCGCTGGAGCCAGATGACGACGGGCTCATCCTCGAGCGGCAGTTCCTATCAGAGGCGAGCGATATGGGTCGCGACGGCGAGGAGGCCGCAATTGACGCGGGCGCGCTCCCCGCCGAGCTGCGTTTGGCGCATGAGCGGATACTCGTTTCTTGCTCTCTCTCTACGCTCTCGACGCTGATCGGAAAAAGCACTCTGGATCACCTTTCGCGTTCGACGCCCGACGCGTTCGAGGTGCTGCTCGACGAGGTACTGGGCAGCGCGGCAGACACCGCGATCGAGCAATACGAGATCGAGACGCAGGGTTTCTTCGTCGATCATCGACCGTACGGCCTCCTCTTTGCGTTCACGCCGCAGGGGGCCTCGCTTCACCATCGAGCGGCAGTCGAGACGTTGATCAATCATGCGTCGGTGGTGATCCACCGGCTCCTCGCAGAAGAGCGCCGGCGCACCAGCGAGGAAGGGTATCGGCGGCTCGTCGAGCACGCGCCGGTGGGTATCGCCTCGATAGAACCGGACGGGACGATCATCGAGGTCAACGAGCGTTTGGTCAAGATCTTCGAGCTTGCATCGCTGGAGGTGGCCAAACAGCTTAATCTACTTCGCTATCGTTCGCTGGTCGAGACCGGTGTGGCAGCCAATATCCGAAAATGCTTCGTCACCGGCACCCCCTCCCTCCAAGAGGGCGAACTGAGGACCGAGGGCGGAACGAGCAAACATCTCCTTTATCACCTCAACCCCGTTCCCGCTGAGAAGGCCACCGCCGACGGTGGGACGGTGGACCATTTGATCCTCATCGTCGAAGATATCACCGCGTCCGATGAGACGAAACAAGAGTTACGGACGCTCGAGGCGCGAATGATCCAGCAGGAGAAACTACGATCGGTCGGGACGCTGGCCGGCGGTGTCGCCCACGAGATCAATAACCCGTTGAATATCATCATGAACTATGCGCAGCTCATCCACGATACTATCGATCAGCTCGCTGTCGGTGTCGAGGAGGACGGAGCGGAGGATACAGACTCCCGCACGCGGGATCGGGCGTTACTCAAGCGCTTCAGTCAGGAGATCATCCAGGAAAGTTACCGCGTCGTCGATATCGTCAAAAATCTTCTCTCCTTCTCGCGCCAGAACGAGGCGCGCGAAAAGCTTGCATCTATCGCCAATATCGTCGATCGGGCGTTGATGATGGTGGGCGAACAACTCCGACGTGACGATGTGATTATCGAGACCGAACTCTCGGACGACCTCCCGAGGATCCACTGCCGACCGCGCCAGATCCAGCAACTGATCATGAACCTCCTCTTAAATGCGCACGACGCGTTGAACCGTCGTTTTCCCGAACCTCATCCGGAAAAGCTCGTCACAGTCCACGCGAAGGTGACCGAACGCACCGACGAGCGCGTCTTCCGGCTTATGGTAGAGGACCATGGCTGTGGCATACCGCCCTCCATTTGCGATCGGGTCTTCGACCCGTTCTTTACGACGAACTCGCGGTCCTTATCCCGCGGACTCGGGCTCGCCGTGGTCCATGGTATCGTGGCCATGCACGACGGCAGTATTACGATAGAAAGCGAACCGGACGCGTTCACGCGTATTGTGGTCGATCTACCGCTGCGCTGATCGCCGAAGCCAAGCCAAGCCAAGCCAAGCCAATTCAAATAGGATGAAACAAAAACTCCTATTCGAGGCTGACCGAGAAGTCAGGCGCGGCCAAGCCTATATTTATGTTTTGCCCGAAAAGGCCAAGTACTAAAACTTCGGGAACCCGATATGAAATGGGTTGTCGGTCAGCCTCATTCGCCATGTGTGTCGTTGCGAGCGCCAGCCGGG
>CAZSUE010000279.1:0-6540 GCA_964609045.1 uncultured archaeon
CCGCTCTGCTGAGCCAGGTCGGGAACGGCGAGCAGCTTGGCCAGCGCCTCTAGACCCGTCAGCACGCACGATCTGCTGAGCCACATCGGGAAGTGCGCGCGGCGCGGCCAGCCACTTCTCGAGCTGCGCCAGCATTTATATCGACTCAGTCGTAGATCGCCTCGATGCGCTCGAGGAGTGTTTCGACGGTCACCACATGCGGAACGAAGGCGCCGGAAGCTGGTTTGTGGCCGCCGCCGCCGAACGCGCGTGCGACCTTCGAGACATCGGTATCGCTCTGCGTCCGGAACTCGAACTTCGTCGCCGCAGGATCCTCATGGCGGATGACGAAGACGAGGATATCGAACGGCGCAGCGTCATGTTCCGTGAGCGTATGGAAGATCGCAAAGACCGGCATCGCCTCGTCGCTTTCGAGGACGCCGATGCGCAGCCCCGCGCGGTCGTAAGCCACGATATCGCTCAATGCGCGCGAATCGTGGTGCTCGATCCAACCACGATAGCCCTCGAGCATGGGCTCGTAATCGGTATTGCCGATAGCGGCGGTGCCACCGCGCGCAAGCGCATGGGCGAACCGCGTAAACGCGCTCTCGCGGTCCTCGCCGTCCAGATGGTACCGTATCGCGCCGACGATGGCGCGCATCCGTTCCGCCAGCGGCGTCTCCACCGCGTTCGTATCGATCTCGTTGGCGATGGCGACGAAGCACTCCACTCCGAGCCGCTCAGCGAGAACATGCGTGGCGCTCTTTCGCCGCGGGTCCACGACCAAGGTGACAGTGTCCGGGACGTATGCGTCGATATCCGACGGCCACGGATGGTGGTCGTACCAGTGGGCACCGGTGAACATCGCCGCACCCGCCACCGCACGCGGGTTCGCGGTCAGATCGAGGATGACCAGTTGCTCGAGCGCGCCATCCACATCCCGCCCGTCCTGATAGATCACGCTGGCACAGAGCGTCCGAAGCAGCTTCGGCGGGCTGGTATAGAACGGCACGACCTCGCGATCGGGCCCGAGCCAGCGCCAGAGCGTCGCCAGCGCAAGAACCCCGTCGCTGTCGTGATGCGTGATCACGGTGGTGGGCCCAACGGCCCGACGGCTCGGGAGAGTGTCGCTATCGAGGATCGGTGGAGTACCACCTGATCGAGGGGGAAAACGGGCGGGTGCAGGGCGGCTACTGGTCATGCGCCGTGCATGCGGTCGGTGGTAATTAGCGTTTAGGGCGTTGCTGGGGAGTCTATCGCGCCGCTTGCGCGCCCGTGAACGCACCGGGTCGCGGCGGACTCATACTTGACCGTTCTGAGGCTGACCGCTAACCCAATTCCTATCGGGTGCCCGAGCTTCTAGTACTTGGCTTTTCCGGGTAAAACATAAATAGAAGCTTGGCCGCACCCCGCATTCTCGGACCGCCACATTATAATAGACCAGATGGTAATATGAGGACATTGTTCGGAACGATCGTGGGAAGGATTATCCTCCACATTTCCCCCTGATCTTTCGCGCTCCCACACCTTTATTTGGGCCCGGCCGATGATCCGCGCAGCCCCCACTCATCCGCCCATATTTGAAGCGCCACCCAACCACGGTTCTTACGCTTCTTTCACTTCTTCTCCTTCTTCACCCTCTACTCCTTCTTCGCCCTCTTCTCCTTCGCCCTCGTCCTCTTCTACCGGTAGGATGACCGTATCGCCCTGCCGCTTTTCGAGCGCCATGGACTTGATCCGCGTGAGCTGGTAGTCGCAATAATGGTCGTACCACTTGAGATCGCCCACCACCGTGATGATATCGGTGTGCCGGAACTCGTATTCACGGTTGAACGAAGTATAGACCGCCTCCGGGATCCGTAGCCAGAGCTTCCGCGTCTCCGTGACCTCCGCATCCTCCGGCGGCTCGTTCTCGCCCTCCTCCGGGATGACGCGAAAGAGCGTATCGTAGAGGAGGAGGTTCCACCGGTTCTTACCGCTCTTCCGTTTCTTGAATCGGTACTGGCTGATCTTCCCCGTCACCGCCAGCGTTTTGCCCTCGAACGGGCGAAACATCGCGTCGAGGTTCTCGCGCCATTGCGTATAGAACGCGTTGAGCTCGCCGCGGGAATAGCGGCAGTCGTTCTTGGCACCGCAGCATCCGTGCATGACATCCTCGAACCGCAGCTCCCTCCGCTTGAACTTGCACCATTTATCGTACGCACAGACATTGGACCGCAGCACTTTCCGCAATACTTTGATCCTATCCTCGTCGTACTCCTCTTCGTACGCGTTCCGGATGATCATCCCGTCATCGATCGCGCCCCTCTCCAGCGCTTCGGCGATCAACCCTTTGGCATCCTCCAGCTCCTCGTCGGTGATACCCTCGAGGCGTGGTTTCATATCCGGGATGAGGGCGGGGTCCTTTTCGGGCGCCGCCGTCGGCACCTCCTCAACTGGCTCCGCTCCCACCGCTGCCCCTTCTTGCATCTCCACTTTCGTTCCCGCTTCCGTTCCGGTTTCCGTTTCAGGCAGAGGAGTGTCGCGCTCGGTGGGTTGTGCTGGCGCTGCGGGCGCCGTCCCTTCCATCACCGTTCCCGTTTCGGTGGGCGCTACCGTCCTGGCGCGCTCCGCTTCAGCCGTTTCCTCAGCGGGCCCCTTTTTCAATAGCCCGATCTCGCGAAACAGCGCCGTTTTGAACTTCTCGAGATAGTCTGTGTCCGGATGCGAGAGTTTGACCTTATGCCCCGCCTTCGAGTGCTTGAATGTAACGTGGCCGCCCATGCGCTGGAATTGAGCGTTGAGGTCGCGGACCGATTCCTTATACGCATATTTTTGTAGGTGCTCGACCTCGACGGTAAAACTATTGGCTGATTTCTTCTGTGACATTGCGCTATCTCCGCGTACCCGGTGGTGATCGATAACGGTTTCTCTCTGATCTGGTCTGTGGGTTGGAAAAGAATAGCAGAGACCAAATGCGAGGACGCTCCGTCTCCATCCGAACCTTCTTCACGCTCGTAATATTACTGCACATAGATATAGCTTCTCCCATCGGTCGACGGGGCGAGCGATACGAAACATTCATTGCATCGTACCACCTCGCGCCGCCGTCAAGAAACGACGACTCGAACCATCGATGTGAGCCAATGACCAAACTATCACGAGAGCAGCTATTACACCGTACCGTGAAAGATATGGAACTGGAGGGCGGTCTCACGCTCGGGGCGCTCTTCGACCAGTTCGACGCCGCGGGTGGGTTCACCGCCAAGAAACTCGGGACGGCGCGATCTATCATGGAGAACATGCTCGATGACGACGAGTGTACCGTCTTCCTCTCGCTGCCCGCCTGCGTCATCGCCACCGGCATGCGCGGTGTGGTCCGCGACCTCGTGCGGCACCGCGCCGTCGATGTGATCATCACCACCTGCGGGCTCCTCGATCACGACCTCGCACGCGTCTGGCAACCCTATTACCACGGCAATTTCGCCATGGACGACAGCACGCTCTACGATGCGGGCATCAACCGGCTTGGGAATGTGTTCGTCCCCAACGAAAGCTACGGCATCGTGCTCGAACAACGCATGCAGCCGTTCCTCCAATCGCTCTGGGACGAGGGGGTCCGCGAGATCGGCATGCGCGAGCTCATCACCCGCGCCGGCACGCTCGGCGACGAATCGTCCATCGTCTATTGGGCCGCCAAGAATAACATACCGATCTACGTCCCCGGCCCTACCGACGGCGCGTTCGGGTCGCAGCTCTGGATGTTCACGCAGACCCACCGCAAGTTCAATATCAATCTTTTTAGCGACGAGCAGGAGCTCTCCGATATCGTGTTCGATGCCACGCGCACCGGCGCGCTCATGCTCGGTGGCGGCATCAGCAAGCACCACACCATCTGGTGGAACCAGTTCCGCGACGGGCTGGATTATGCCGTTTTTATCACCACCGCAGTAGAGCACGACGGATCGCTCTCCGGCGCGCGCGTTCGCGAGGCGGTCTCGTGGGGCAAGGTCCGTAAAACGGCGCGCTATGTCACCGTCGAGGGCGACGCCACCATCCTCTTCCCGCTCCTCTGCGGTGCACTCTGGGACCATATCTCGGCGCGGTCGGACCGAACCTGAAGGGTGGGCCCGAGACAGAAACGAGACGAGAGGCGCTGGAGCAGGGGGCGACCACCGATGCACGATATTGCGATCATCGGCGCCGGCCCTGCCGGCATGACCGCCGCGATCCAATTGACGCGTGCAGGGTTCACTCCCACGCTCATCGAGCGCCACCGCGCCGGCGGGCTGCTCCATAACGCGAACCTCGTGGAGAACTACCCACCGTTCGGCGACGGTATCGCCGGACCGGCGCTCGTCGAGCGGTTCGTACGACATACGCAGCACCTCGGGATCGCGATCCACCGCGCCACTGTCACTGAGGTCCGACGGGAGGGCGACCACTACCGGCTCGTGTTCGATCTTGGTCCTGAGAGCTCAAGATTGCCAACCGACTACCGCGCGGTCATCGTCGCCACCGGCACCGTCCCCAACCCGCTGCCACTGCTCGAAGATGAAAACGACCCAGCGATCCTTTCACGCATATATTACGAAGTCACGGATCTCCCCACGGATGAGAGGGGGCCGATCGCCGTCATCGGCGGCGGCGACGCCGCGCTCGATTATGCGCTCAATATCGCCTCGAGCGGACGACGCGCTATCGTGCTCTGTCGCCGCGCCGCGCCCACCGCGCTCCCGCTTCTTGTGCGTCGCATAGAACAGGAACCCAGAATCGAGCTACGCTCGCATACTCGGGTCTGCGACATCGAGACCGCACCGCAGGGGCTCCGGCTCAGCTGCGCGAGCGCCAGCGCGAGCGCCAAAGAGGATGAACGACGGAGTCGAACGAACGAAGCGCTCGAAGTCGCCGCGCTCCTCGTCGCGATCGGGCGTCAACCGACCGCACCCGCAATTTTCGACGCATCCGGCCGAAGACTTGATTTCGGCACCAACCTCGCGCCCGACGGCTCCACGCCACTCCCAGCGCTCCATTTTTGCGGCGATGTACGGCGCGGACGGTACCGCCAGGTCGGCATCGCCGTCGGTGACGCACTCATCGCCGCCATGGCGGTGGCGCGGCAGCTCCGTTCATTACGGTGATCGATAACACCGTCATCTTAGCCAGCGCCTCCCTTTCCGGGTTCGGTACCGAGCCAGTACGAACGCGGCGAGGAGAAATACGCCGAGAACAAGAGTGAAGACGAGCATGTTCAACGGGTGCCCAATAGAAGCGAGCGGGTCGTTCAGAGTTGCTGCTGGGCCCCCGTGGTCTCCTCGCTGGGGCTCGACCTCGACCACCGTCGTTGCGGGCTCGGACCAGACACCGTCATCGTCCATCGCACGGAAATGGATACTATGCCGCCCGGTCGAAAGTGCTGTCGTCTCGAACGCATAGTCGGTGCCGAGCGTGCCGTCACGGTCGCTGGACCACTCAACCGCAACGATCGTACCGTCCATATCATGTGCCACACCAGTGAAACGCACGAGATCGCCAGCATGGGCAGATCGTGGCTCGATAGAGACGATCGTGGCGACCGGCGCGGTGTTGACCGGTGCCGGCTCGATTTCCAGCACCGCCCGTACCGGTTCGGACCATTGTCCGGTGCAATCACCCACACGAAATGTAACATTATGCCGACCGAGCGAGAGGGTAGAGCACCGGACCGAACGGCTGCTCCCGATCACGCCGTCGCGGTCGCTACGCCATTCGTAGTGTACGACCCATCCGTCTGGGTCCTCGCCCTCGCCCATAAAATGGACCGTCTCTCCGTCGACGGCGGGGTTGGGCGTAATGGTACTGATCGAGGCATTCGGCGGGCGGTTGGTGCTTGCACCGGCCGGCTCGAGCGTGAATCGGAGCGTGGCCGGCTCCGACCAGCCCGACCATTCATCGCACACCGCGAAGCTGATACGATGCTCGCCTGCGCTGAAAACCGAACTGTCGATCATCCCATTGCGCTTTTGAGAGAAGATGCCATCGATATTCGATCGCCACCGATATGCCGTGATCGTGGTGACATTCGTACCATGTCCCGAGAACTCGATACTATCGCCCTCCTTTGCGGGATTCGGTGAGAACTGGTCGATCTGCGCCCGCGGGGCTGCGAGAACTTCGAGCGTCGAATATGCCGGACTCGACCAGATATGGCGCTCGTTCATCACCGCAAGCGCGATCCGATGGACGCCAACGCTCAACCTCTCGGTGCTGAAGTGCGCTGAACGATTCAGTTCACCATCGCGGTCCGATGTCCAGCGATGATCGATGATACTCATACTCCCCGGATCGGTCCCGCGGCCCTCGAATTGGACCGATTCGCCCACCATCGCGGGGTTGGGCGATATGGATTCGATCGTTGCCACAGGGATGGAGGGCGCGGGGCGAACCTCGATACGCCACGATGCTGCGCATTGCGTAACGGTGCCCGCGCCGTCGCGGACAGTGACGCTGGCGGTGTAATTCCCTTCCGTTCGATAGCGGTGCGTATACTCGGGTTCGTTCCGCCAATCGCTGAGCGTTCCATCGCCCGTCTCGAAGCGGTAC
>CAZSUE010000280.1:0-6517 GCA_964609045.1 uncultured archaeon
GCTTTGCACCCATCACACAAGGCACCAATTTCACTGGTTTTTTAGTATACCCAGGTCGGCCACCGAGAAACCGTAGCAAGTCCAGATCATCTTTCCTTCATTTCATGCCCCGCAGAATCGTTCGCAGCTCCAGTAGAGAAGGCGCGATCGAGGTTACAACGGACGTTTGAAGCTATAGCGCTCACTTCCGTGACCGACCCATAGAAGCACTTATGCTTACGTATGCTTAGCGTTGCGCAAGTCGTACTCGCCATATTCGTGTATCAATGATATTTACTCCTCCATGGATACACCTATCCACCGTATGTACTCATATAGAGCACCATATGGTCATGAGAGATGAACTCGAACACTACATCGAGGATAGACGGGAGACGATCGCCCAGATCGAGGTGCGTCCCCGTGATCTCTCGCTCGACGGGTCCGTTGAGTTTCTCACATCTGTATTCGGTCCAAGACGGGCAGGCAAATCGTATCTGTTCTATAGCGTTGTGAAAGGGGAACCGAATGTCCTCTATTTGAACTTCGATGACATTCAGCTGCGTTCATGGTCCGCGGACGATATCGTCCATGCCATCACCCTCTATGAAGAGATCTACCACACCGAACCAACCCATGTTGTATTGGATGAGGTCCAGCGCGTCAACGAATGGGAGGCGGCGGTGGTTACCCTTTACGAACGCAAGCGCTACCGGATCTTCGTCACTGGATCATTTTCCAAGCTCATGGCTCGTGAGATCGCGTCATCTCTGCGCGGTCGGACGGTGACCCATCTGTTATTGCCGCTCTCGTTTCGGGAATATATGGTCTTTCACGGTTATGACACAGGTCTGGATCAACCGTTGTCAACGCGGCGAGAGGCTCGTGTGCGTTCATATTTGAAGGAGTACCTCACTCACGGCTCGTTCCCCGGGCTCATCGCCTATCCGGCATTGCGCTCCAAATTCTATGACGACTATGTCGATCTCGTCCTCTACCGTGACCTGGTCGAACGCTACGGTGTGAGCAACACTTCCGTGTTACGATTCATACTCACGGCCATCATCGACTCCTATGCAAAGGAGTTCTCACTGAACCGCCTCTTCAACACCTGGAAATCGCTGCGTTACAAGGCCAGTAAACGTACCTTTTACGACTATTTTTCGTATTTGGAGGAAGCGTTGTTCGCATTCACGCTGAAAAAATACGCACGATCACGGCGGACGTCCGACCTTTCGATACCGAAAGTCTATCTGATGGACCCCGCTCTTGCACCCGCCATTAGAGGCTACGAACCCGGCCGCGCCATGGAGAACTGCGTGTTCCTCGCACTCCTCGATCACTCACTGAAGGAGGGTGGTCAGGACCTCTATTATTGGAAGGACCGTTCCCGTGAGGTTGATTTTGTCATTTGCGACCGGGGCGGAGAAGGACCGCGCGAGTGCATCCAGGTCACCTACCGCTTAAACGCAACGAACCGCGAGCGCGAACTTCGACCACTCATGACCGTTGGTACCGACGGCGATCGTCCTCCAACGCGCACGGTCATCACCTGGACAGGTGAGGAAGACGCACCGGCAGGGGTACGTGTCGTCGCGTTATGGCAGTTCCTGCTCCACGGGCAATGCTGAAAGAACACGGACCGTTGGGGTTCAGCACCAAACGCAAGAGGCGAGTTGCGAGCTCTCACGTCGAGTCTCGTACTCGACATCGGCTTATGATCCGATGCATCGTATCATTACGGTAAGGATTGATACGACCGATCGTAACATTGAAACATCAGTGCGTTCATAACCCTAGCGATGTTCACTTCTATTGTGGATTGGAACGAGTGGTGGTCTAGCGGGGTGGTCGATCCCGTGCTCGTTGGTAAAGAGCGGGTGCTCTCGACCGAGCTATTCGAACTCCTCTCTATGCGTGAGATCAAAACGCTGACGGGGATTCGGCGCAGCGGCAAATCGACGCTCCTCTATCAGTTCATCCACCATCTGGTAGAGGATCTCGGTATCGACCCGAAACGGATCCTGCTTATCAATTTCGAGGACCCGGTCCTATCGAAGCACTCGCTCGCTTCAATCTTCGACGAATACCAGGTCCGGATCGCACCCCATGAGAAACCATATCTATTCCTCGACGAAGCGCACCGGTGCCCGGAATGGGAACTATTCATCCGAAAGCTCTACGATCTTCGGAAGGTCGAACAGGTCGTCATCACCGATTCGTCCTCGAAGGTCGTCCGTACCGAGTTCGCGCAGCTATTGACGGGGCGGGCGATCAATAGTACCGTGGCTCCGATCTCATTTCGTGACTTCCTCACCTGGAACGAGATCGATCCCGACCAACCGCTGACGCACGATACGATCACCGTGATCCGCCAGCATCTGGACCGATATCTCCAATGGGGTGGCCTCCCCGAGGTCGTGCTCACACCGTCGCCGATCCAACGCAAGATATTGCTCACCAACTATCTCGCCGATATCGTCCACAAGGACATCGCGGGGCGTTATAACACGCACTATCGTAAGATCAAGCACCTCGTCGATCATCTCGTCGCAAATAGCGCATCGTTGTTCAGTCCGAGGAAATATTCGCGAGTCGCCGGGATCTCACTGGACACGATCAATACCTATCTGGGCCATTTGGAGGAGGTATTCCTGATCTCGCAGATCCCCAAGTTCGATTATTCGCTTCGCAAACAGCAGATCAATCCCAATAAGGTCTATATCTGCGATCCTGGCTTCGTCATGAATGCAGGGTTCAGATTTTCGGACGACCGCGGGTCGATCTACGAACTGGCGGTCTTCAATAAATTGAAACGCGACGGGTTCGAGGTCTACTATTGGAAGGGGAAATGTGAATGTGATTTCGTCGTCAAGCACGGCGTGGACCTGGTGTGTGCGATCCAGGTCTGTTCCGATCTCAATGCGCGCACCCGCGACCGAGAGATCGGAGGCCTCGTCGAGGCGATGGACGCGCTCGGGATCGAGGACGGGATCATTGTCACTCACACCGCTTCAGGGCGGGAGCGGGTTGGCGATCATTCGATCGAGCTCATCCCGCTCTGGCGCTATCTCATCTCCGACGAAAGGTGATCGTTGATCAGATCGCGAAGAGGGAGCGGTACTCGTACCGGCCGTGGCTGTGGAACGCGAAGGATCCTCGTGAACGACTCCGTGACTCACGGTTCATCCAACATGATCTGTCAACGCATCCTCGTCCACCAATGAATACGTCGTCTGCTTCTTGATCCCGGACTTTTCGATCACACCTCGTTTCGTCAGCTTGCGAAAGATGTACTTGACGCCGCTTGCGGTCAAACCAGTGAGTTTCCGGGCGGTTTGGTTATCGATCCGGTGATGGGTCCGAAGATGATCGAGGATCAACCGCTCCGTAGAAGTGCTATTGTCAGTCCTATCGTCAGTCCTATTGTCAGTCCTATCGTCAGTCCTATTGTCAGTCCTATCGTCAGTCCTATCGTCAGTCGTGTCGGTAGTACCGGTACCGGTACCCGTAGCCGAAGGAGTATCCGTTGAACCGTGCGGGTCCAGTTTCCGATAGATCGTCACCTGAACAAAGAGGCCAGCTTCACGAAAGGTCGGCTTTTTCAAGCCGTAGGCGCGGCACGAATCGATGATCTTTCGGATACCGGTCCCCCACTGCTCGATATAACCGACCTCTTGGAAGAAGCGGGCGATCACCTTGTTCCGGATCTCGGAACGACCACCCGTTTCCAGGTCATGGACATCCAGTGATTTCGGTAGCGCACCTGGCGAGGTGATCTCGATAATGTCATCGAAGATCGCAAACTTGATGTCCGACCCGGAGAGACTATAATCGCGATGGACCACTGCATTGACCAGCGCTTCTCGGATCGCGATCAATGGCACTTCATAGGTGTCCTCTCGTCTCACTCCCCCTTCATCGATCCGGCCCGATAACGGGATATGGACCTTTGCAAATGCCATGGCGTTCTCGATTTGCTCATACAAGAGCCCGTCGAAGCACTTGTTGTCGATGAATTCCTCGGTGGTCGTTCCTTTGAACCGAGCACATTTGATACGTGCATATTCGAACAGTTCCTCTCTCACAGATCTTCTACCACAGAGCATAACCCCCGCTCTGGTCGGATACCTCGCGCCGGCGACCTCTTGTACGAACCGTAAGGTATCGAGTTGCCGTGGTCCGATCTCTTTACCGATGGCATCGGCGAGAAATTCATTCAACGGTTCGATATCGAGGTCCTCGACCGAACGATCGAGCAACGGTTCGGAATCGAACGTGATATTGCGCCGTTGCCGTTCGAGTTCCTGTATCATCTCGATATCTGCCATCTTGTTCGTTGCGCCGACGCGGATATAGGTGCCGTTCCGTTTCCCTTTCTTCGTGAGATAATAGGGTTTCAAATTGCCCGAAAAAAACTCGGCAATAAGAACGGTTCGACCTTCGAGTGTTACCGTATAGATCTCGGGAATGATCGTCGGGTGGCAGGTTTCGTAGACAATATTCGAGATACGATCTGGCAACTCGTGGACAGCCGATTCGGAAATGCCGATGATCTCGGCGGTTCGATCTTCCACCCCAATGATCAGCTTCCCACCAGCCATATTCGAAAACGCGATCGCGGTTTTCGAAATGTGTTCGCTCGCTGGAAGGGTGCGTTTCATTTCCAGACGTTTCCCCTCACCACGACGGATCTCGGTATGGAGATCGCTCACGGACATAGACGCACGATGTGTGCATCGGATATTTAAGATTATATGGCTGACGCACGGACATACAAGCAAGCGAGCATGGTACCCTTCCATGCGTTCAATTCTGTCACCAAAGTCGTTCGTGGTTCGTTGCCAGTTTTAACAACGGGGAGGTTTTCGAAGAAGCAGTAAAGCCATACCGGGTCACACTTGATCGATCCGATAGATCGTAACATTGCGATAGGAATTGATACGATCTGTCGTAACATTTGACCCACGATTGGTCCGATGCATCGTACCATCGAAACGCCGGAACGTCAATACCCTATCGATGTTCACTTCAATTGCGGATTGGAATGAGTGGTGGTCCAGCGGTGTGGTCGATCGCGCGCTCGTGGGCAAACAGCGAGTGCTCTCGACCACACTGTTTGAATGCACTTCCATGCGCGAGATCAAAACACTCACGGAGCTTCGGCAAAGCGGCAAGTCGACACTGTTGTACCAAATCATCCACCATCTCATCCACGACCTCGGTGTCGACCCGAAG
Source organism: uncultured archaeon (assembly GCA_964609045.1). Lineage (GTDB taxonomy): Archaea > Thermoplasmatota > Penumbrarchaeia > CAZSUE01 > CAZSUE01 > CAZSUE01. Next base: position 5,218 of record CAZSUE010000280.1, read on the forward strand.
ACAGATCCTCCGTATCGATTTCGAGGACCCGGTATTATCGAACCACCCGCTCGCTTCGATCTTTTTCATTGAACGCCCCTGCCGGTTGCGCACTTCGGATCATCGAGGCGGCACTCCGGGAAGATATGGCATGTCCGTTTACAGATAGAAACGAGCATGAGCATCAGCGGGACCTCGATCAGCACCCCAACGACCGTCGCGAGCGCCGCGCCGGACGCCAGGCCATACAGTGTCGCCGCGGTTGCGATCGCCACCTCGAAATGGTTCGACGCGCCGATCATCGCCGCCGGAGCCGCATCATGATAGGATAATTTCAGCGCCCGTGCGAACACGAAATACCCGATGGCGAAGATGAAGAGTGTCTGGATCATGAGCGGGATCGCGATCCATGCGATCGTCAAAGGGTACCGGGTGATGATCTCGCCCTTGAACGAAAAAAGGAGGACGAGCGTAGCCAGCAGCGCAATGATACTGATCGGTGTGAGGTATTTGAGGAACCGCGTCTCGAACCATTTTTCTCCCTTGCTCCGGATGAGCCGGCGCCGCGAGAAGTACCCGGCGACCAGCGGCAGCCCGACATAGACCGCCACCGAGAGGAGGATCGTCTCCCACGGGATCGGCATGGCGTTCACCCCAAGGAGGAACCCGCCCAGCGGCGCATACAGGACGAGCATGGTGAGTGAATTGATCGCGACCATCACGAGCGTCAGCCCACCGTTACCTTTCGCAAGATGGCTCCAGACCAGGACCATCGCCGTGCACGGCGCGATCCCAAGCAGGATCGCGCCGGAGATATAGCTGCGCCAGAGCTCGATCTCCTCACCACTCTTGATGATCTCGGTCCCGGGAATGAAACCGCGGAACAGGATGCCGAGGAAGATGGTAGCAAAGAGGTACATCGTGAACGGTTTGATCGCCCAGTTGACCACGAGTGTCATGATCACCGGTTTCGGTGTCTTCGCTGCCTTCACGACCTCGCCAAAATCGATCTTGACCATGATCGGGTACATCATGAAGAAGAGGCACACGGCGATGGGTATCGAGACCTGGTACAGCGAGAGCGAATCAAGGGTCAGCGCTACGGTGGGCGCGAACCGGCCGAGGACGATCCCGATAATAATACAAAGGAACACCCAGACGGTCAGATATTTTTCGAAGATCGAGAGTGGTCGGGTTTTTGCGATATGATTTCCCCCGGTAGTGTAATGAGAGAATAACATGAATTATGAATTATCGAAGCTACTCGTGGGCGGATTCCATTTTTGTGGGTTACGGATGACAAGTTGGATTAAAGCCACTA